>NZ_QMIN01000114.1:3855-28289 GCF_003287795.1 Actinomyces sp. Z5 | reverse complement strand
ACCGATGTCCTGACACACCAAGTGTCACCGATGTCCTGACACAAAACTGTCACCGATGTCCTGAGACATCACAGGTACGTACCGTCCCATAGGAGTACGAATCGTTGATCAGAAGGTACGTACCGTCGTCGGAAGTGTCGAATCGTCGACCCGAGAAGGGTGCCCCGTCAGGCGAGCAGCCGAGTCCTCCCGCCCGGACCGCCGCATCCGAGAGGGTGAGGCCGGGACTCGCCGGGACTCGCCGGGGCTCGCCGCGTCCGCCGGGACCTGTTGTGGCCTGCCCGGGCTCGCGGCGATCAATCGCGCCCGCCCTACCCCTGCCTGCCAGAGCAGCCCCGCTGGAACGTCCACAACGACCGCCACCAGGCCCTCACTTGTACATCACCACACCCCAAAACGCGAAGAGCCACATAACCGGCTCTTCCGGTTTGTGGGTGTGGTTGGTGTTGCCGGCCTGGTGGGCTGGTTGGCGGCGGTGAGGCCGGCCGGGACAGGTGCGGGTTTGCCCGCTCGCACCGGCGCCCCGATCCGTGACTGACGTCATTGTCCGCTGCCGCGCTCTTCGTTAGCGTGAAGGCCAGTCGACGTCGAGTTCAAGGATTCGGTGGCGGCCGCCACCGACGAGAGGACCCCATGACACCCGTTAAAGATCTGCTTAAACCCGGCATGCTCCGCGCCGGAGGCGTCGCAGCGGCCCTGGCCCTGTCTGTCTCGGGCGGCGCCTACGCCGCGGTCCAGGCCGCCGCTCCGGGTGGTGACGCCGAGGCGCTCCCCGAAACCGCGGTGGTCGCCTCGGCGGCGAGTGGAGACATCGCCGCCGACGCGGACGCCGCCGATGTGCTGGTTGCGGGCGGTGACGCGACCGAGGTCTCCTCGGTATCCGAGGACGAGGTCGATGAGTTCAAGCGGGTGGAGCAGGAGACGGATGCTCTGCCGGAGGGCGAGACCGAGGTACAGACCGCGGGTGTGAACGGGGTCACCCGAGTGGTCTACCAGGTCACCAGCGTGGACGGCCAGGAGACCTCACGCGAGGTGATCTCCCGCGTGGTGGTCAGCGAGCGCGTCGACGAGGTGGTGCTGGTCGGCACCGGTTCCACCACCGAGGACACCGCCGAGGCCGCGGACGCCTCCGCCGCTGCTTCCGACTCCGCCAGTTCCTCTGGTTCCACGGCGTCCAGCTCGAGCAGCTCGACTTCCGGCAGCGCCTCGGCCGCCGACGACGCGGTGTGGGCGGCCCTGGCCCAGTGCGAGTCCGGCGGCAACGCGGCCACCAACACCGGCAACGGCTTCTACGGGCTGTACCAGTTCTCCCTGTCCACTTGGCAAGCGCTGGGCGGCACCGGCTACCCGCATGAGGCCGACGCCGCCACCCAGACCGCCATGGCCAAGAAGCTCCAGGCCCAGTCCGGCTGGGGCCAATGGCCGCACTGCGCCGCGCAGCTCGGCCTGCTCTGACCATCCGGGCGGCGCGGCACCGGCAACGCGGCGGTGCCGCGCCGCCCGGCCGTACCACCCCGCGTCGCCCAATTGGTCTCGCGGCGGCTCGATCACCGCGCCTGGCATAGGCTGGGCGCGTGCCCCAATCCGACGCCCGCGACAGCGACCCCGGCCTCCTCGGCCCCGCCGACATTCGCCGCCTCGCCCGCGCCCTGGACCTGCGCCCCTCCAAGACGCGCGGGCAGAACTTCGTCCATGACGCCGGCACCGTCCGCCGCATAGTGCGCCTGTCCGGCGTTGCCCCCGGCGAGACCGTCCTCGAGGTCGGTCCCGGGCTGGGCTCCCTGACCCTCGCCCTGCTTCAGGCCGGCGCCCGCGTCATCGCCGTAGAGATCGACCCCGTGCTGGCCCGCGCCCTGCCGGTCACCGTGGCCGACCGCCTGCCCGACGCCGCAGACCGCCTGGCGGTGCTGGCCGCCGACGCCCTGAGCATAACCGGGCCGCAATCACTGCCTGCCCCGCCGCCCACGCGGCTGGTCGCCAACCTGCCCTACAACGTGGCCGTGCCCGTACTACTCAACGTGCTCGCCGCCCTGCCCAGCCTGCGCACCGCCACCATCATGGTGCAGGCGGAGGTCGCCGATCGGCTCGCCGCCGCCCCCGGCTCGCGCACCTACGGGGTGCCCAGCGTCAAAGCCGCCTGGTACGGCGAGGTGCGCCGCGACGCCCGCATTGGACGCACCGTCTTCTGGCCCGCCCCCAACGTCGACTCCGCCGTCGTCACCCTCACCCGCCGCGAGCCCCCGGCCACCACCGCCACCCGCGAGCAGGTATTCGCCGTCGTCGACGCCGCCTTCGCCCAGCGCCGCAAGACCCTGCGCCGGGCGCTCGCGCCACTCGCCGGCTCGCCTGCGGCCGTGGAGGTGGCCGCCCGCGCCGCCGGCATCGACCCCGGCGCCCGCGGCGAGAGCCTGGACGTGACCGCCTTCGCCGCCCTGACCCAGGCCCTGGCCGAAGCCGGCGACCTGCCCGCCGCCCCGGGCGCCGCCGTCGCCCCGGCATCGACGCAACCGGATAGGAACCAGACATGAACCCACTGCACGCCGTTCCCGGGGCCGCCCCGCAGCCGCCCCGCTCCGGATCACTGACGCAGGTGCGCGTGGAAGCGCCCGGCAAGGTCAACCTGTTCCTGTCCGCCGGTGTCCCCGGCCCCGACGGCTACCATCCCCTGACCACCGTCTTCCAGGCCGTTCGGCTGATCGAGACCGTCACCGCGCGCCGCCAGGCCGCCGACCTGCGCGGCACCATCACCCTGACCCTGGCCGAGCCGGACCCCACCGTCCCCACCGACGCCACCAATCTGGCCGTGCGCGCGGCGGCCCTGCTGGCCGAAACCACCGGCGTGGGGGATGGTGTCGACCTGCTGCTGCGCAAGCGCGTCCCCGTTGCCGGCGGCATGGCCGGCGGTTCCGCCGATGCCGCCGCCGCCCTGGTCGCCTGCAACGCCCTGTGGGGCACTGCGCTCACCCAGGCCGAACTGTCCGGGCTCGCCGCCGAACTCGGCGCGGACGTGCCCTTCCCGCTGCACGGCGCCACCGCAGTCGGACACGGCCGCGGCGACCGGCTCACCCCCCTGCTGGCCCGCGGCACCTACCACTGGGTTTTCGCCACCTCCGCGCAGGGACTGTCCACCCCCGCCGTCTTCCGCCGCTTTGACGAGCTCACCCCCGTGGCCGCAGCCCCCGCCGATGTGCCCGCCGCGTTGACCGCCGCCCTGCGCGACGGTGACACCGCCGCCCTGGCCGCCGCCCTGCACAACGACCTGCAGCCCGCCGCCCTGGACCTGCGTCCGCAGCTGGCCGAGGTCATCGCCCTGGCCGAGTCCGCCGGCGCCCTGCGCGCGATCGTCTCCGGCTCCGGCCCGACCATCGCCGCTCTGGCACCCGACCCGACCACCGCGGCCGCCGTGGCCAACGCCCTGAATGCGTCTGGCCTGGTCGCCGGCGCCCTGCGCGCCGACGCCCCCATTTCCGGCGCCCGGATGGTGGGCTGATGGCGCACCTACTCGGCGTCGAATCCGTCCGCGCCACCGTCGGCCCCCGCATCCTGCTCGACGACGTCAACCTCGGCATTGAGGACGGCGACCGCGTCGGCGTGCTCGGCCCCAATGGCGCCGGCAAGTCCACCCTGCTGGCCCTGCTGGCCGGCACCCGGGAGCCCGACTCCGGCCGTGTCACCCGCGCCGGGGACACCCGCGCCGCGCTGCTGTCCCAGTCGGACCGGTTCGCCCCGGAAGCCACCGTGCGCACCGCCGTGCACGGTGCCGCCCCCGAGCACGCCTGGGCCTCCGACCCGGCGGTGCGCGACATCCACGCCGGCCTACTGGCCGACCTCGATCTGGACGCCCCGGTCTCCTCCCTGTCCGGCGGGCAGCGTCGCCGCGTCGCCCTGGCCGCCGTCCTGACCGCCGACGCCGACCTGGTCATCCTCGACGAGCCCACCAACCACCTGGATGTGGAGGGCGTCGACTGGCTCGCCCGCCACCTGTCCGCCCGCTTCTCGCGCCGCCGCGACGCCGGCGCCCTGGTCACCGTCACCCACGACCGCTGGTTCCTGGACGCCGTATGCAACCATGTGTGGGAGGTCGTACCCGGCGTGGACCCCGGCGGCAACCGCCCCCAGATTCCCGGGCGGGTGGAGACCTACGACGGCGGTTATGCCGCCTACGTGCTGGCTCGCGCCGAGCGCGCCCGCCTGGCCGCGACCGCCGCCGCCAAGCGCGAGAACCTGCTGCGCAAGGAGCTGGCCTGGCTGCGTCGCGGCGCTCCCGCCCGCACCTCCAAGCCGCGCTTTCGCATCGACGCCGCCGAGGCCCTCATCGCCGACGTGCCACCGCCGCGCGACACCGTGGAACTCGCCGCCATGGCCACCGCCCGGCTGGGCAAGAAGGTCATCGACCTGGAAGACGTCAGCGTTGACTACCCCGACCCCGCTGCCCCCACCGGGCGGCGAGAGGTGCTGCGCCGGGTCACCTGGCGACTCGCACCGGGCGAGCGCGTCGGCATCGTCGGCGTCAACGGCGCCGGCAAGACCACTCTGCTGCGGCTACTGGAGGGCACTCTCGCCCCCACTCGCGGGCGGGTCGTGCGCGGCCAGACCGTCGCCGTCGCCACCCTGTCGCAGACCACGCATGAACTCGACCCGCTGGCCGAGATGCGCGTGGTCGACGCCGTCGCAATGGTCGGGGAACGCACCCTGGTCGCCGGCAAGGAGCTGACGGCCGCGCAACTGGTGGAAAGGCTCGGCTTCACCCGCTCGCGCGCCTGGACGCGCGTGGGGGAGATCTCCGGCGGGGAGCGGCGCCGCCTGCAGCTGCTGCGGCTGCTGATGGGGGAGCCCAACGTGTTGCTGCTGGACGAGCCCACTAACGACCTGGACACCGACACGCTCGCCGCCATCGAGGACCTACTCGACTCCTTCCCCGGCACGCTCGTGGTCGTCTCCCACGACCGCTACCTGCTTGAGCGAGTCACCGACCACCAGGTCGCCCTGCTCGGGGACGGCGCCCTCCAGGATCTGCCCGGGGGAGTGGAGCAGTACCTGCAACTGCGCCGCGAGGCGTCCGACGCCGCACAGGCGGCCTCCCGACAGTCCCATTCCGCCCCGGCGGCCTCCGCGCGCAGTGGCGCCGCGCTGCATGCCGCACGCAAGGAACTCGCCCGCGTCGAGCGCCGCCTGGAGAAGACGACGGCCCACATCGACGAGCTGAACCGGCAGATGGAGCTGGCCTCGGCGCAGGTAGACGTGGAACAGCTCACCGAACTAGGCCGGCAGCTCGCCCAGGCCGAGGCCGAGCGGGAGGAGTTGGAGGCCCAGTGGCTCCAGGCCGCCGAAGCGGCCGAGTACTAACCGGCTGTTTCGAAGCTCACTGGCCGGGTGACTCGTTGAACACGTCCACCGGGGCCACCGCCTGGCCGAGGGAGACGATGTCATCCAGCGCGCCGGCCACCACTTCCGGGCTGGCCTTCCACGCGCGCATGACCAGGTCGACCGGAACGGTCGGCAGTCCCGCCATACGCAGCACGACCATGGCGCTGGGGTGGGCGGTTGTGCCCGGGGCGGTGTCCGTTGACACGGCCTGGAATCCGGCCGTCTGCGGCGTGGGGCGCAGCCGCTGCGGTTCGGACTGCGGAAGCAGGTCGGCGATCAGTGCGCGCTGGGTGGCCCGCCGCCCCTCCTTGGTGCCGTCGTCCTGAGCGATTACCAGGCTGAGGTCGACCGCGAAGATCTGATGCCCGCCCTCGCCGACGTGCAGCAGCCGCGCCAGGGAAACATCCCGCTCGGTGTGTCGCAGCTCCTCCAGCAGGTTCGCGAAGGCCGTGCGCCACTGGGGGCCGGTCATGTCGAGCATGCGGCTGCGGGTCTGCGCCTCCATGCGTGCCCACCCCGGCGGGGGAAACTCGGGGATGACGACCCAGCGGTCGAGGTTCGGGGAGACGGCGATCTGCATTGTGCTACTCCTTTAACAGGCCTGTGCAATATATCGGATGCGGCAGGACCTATGCTGTGTGGGTGGCCGACTCCGCTCCTTCACCGATCCCAGCCTCCCGGCGTCGGCGCGTGGTTAGCGGCATCGTGGACATCGCGATTATCGCTGCGGTCGGCATCCTGACGCCGCTGTCGCCCGCGGGTCGGCTGGCCGCGGGCCTGCTGACGGCGGCGCTGATGACTCTGGTGCAGGCGCTGACCGGTGCCAGCCCGGGGCAGTTGCTGACCTCGATACGGCTGCGGCGCGCGATCCGCCCCGCGGATCCTCCGGGGGCCGCGGCCGCCGAACGCGCCTGGCTGTTCACGCTGGCGGCCCTGCCGACATTCGGGGTGCTCCCGCTTGCCATGGTGGTGAGCATGGAGGCCGGCGGCTGGCACCGCACCTGGTATGACCGCATGGCTGGGACAATCGTGGTCGCCAAGGAGCGCAGCCCGGAACTGGTGCGGGTGGCGACGGCGAACGGGCGCCTGTTCACCGTGGCGCAGCCGACCGTGGTGGGGCGGGCGCCCGATCCGCTCCCGGGAAGGGCGAGCCGGCTATTGGTGGACTTCCAGGATGACCCATCGGTTTCCAAAACTCACGCGCTGTTGGAGCCGGTGCGCGGCGGCGTGCTCATAACCGACTTGTATTCGACCAACGGCACGCATGCGGAGGACGCCCACGGGGTTCATCGCTTGACTCCGGGGCGGGCACAGACGGTGGAACGTGGACGGCGCGTCTACTTCGGAGATGCCGAATGCACAATTCAGTAACGGCTTGGGGCGGGGGCGCCCGCTTCGGCCACAGACGGGTAGTTAGTGGTGACGGGTTACGCCGGCCATTGCGGTTGGCGCGGGTTGTCGCGTGTGAGACACTTCCCAGCAGGTGTGCCATCGCTTCGAGCCCACTGGACAACGGCTGTAAGGAGATAACGTGAGCGACGCGAACAACGAACGCGAGACTCTGTGGGCGGAAGGCGCCTGGAGCGCAGCCGTGACGCCGCGAGGGGTGTTGCTGTTGCCGCCGGAAGTGCCGGAGGAATTGGTGACTCAGCTTTGGCGCCTGCTGCGATCCCCCGACGGCGGCCTGACCGCAATTCTCGATCGACTCGTGATGGGCACCGGCGGGCACCTCGCCCGCATCCCCGACTTCGCACTGGTGCTGCTGGAGGACTCGGGGACCCACCTCGCCCTGCGCGGCACTCCGTCCCTGGAGGTTGACGGCCAGCGCCTCGACGCCGCCAAGGTGGCCACCTGGGTGGAGGCTTCGCTGCCCGGCGAACCCGGTATCTCGTTGTCCGTGCCCGGGCAGCCGGGGACAGTGCTGCGCCCCGTCGTCGACGCCGTACTGCGCGCCGGCAGGCTCCAGCTGGGCGCGCCCGACACCGGTTCCGCGGCGGAGAACACCGACAGCGAGCAGGCGGATGCCGCCGCCCCAGAGCCCGACATCCAGCCGGAGACGGTCGAGCCCGACACCCAGCCGGAGACGGTCGAGCCCGACGCGGCGCAGCCCGAGGTCGACTCCGGTGCGGGTGCCACGGACGACTCCGCCCCAGACTCGCCCCCTGCCGTGGGACGCGACTCGGAGGCAACCCCGGAGCCCGAGCAGACTGCGGAAAGCCAGGACCGCCCCGGTGACCACGACGGCTGGACGGTGGCAGACCTGCCCGAGGATCTCGTTGACGAACTCGGTCGGATGCTGCCGGACCAGCAGGAGCAGGCGGACTCTGGTTCTGCCGCGCCGTCGCCGGCGGCCCACACGGAGGTGCCTGAAACGGAGAACACCCGTATGGCCCTGTCGGTGGTGTGTCCATCTGGGCACGCCAACCCCACCAACTACGTCACCTGCCGCGAGTGCGGTGCCGAACTGACCCAGCCGGCGCGCATCATTCCCTGCCCGCCGCTCGGCCGGGTGCGCGTCTCCTCCGGCGGAGAGGTCGTGCTCGACCAGCCGGTGCTCGTGGGCCGGGAGCCGTCCCCGGACGGAGTCAGTGAACTGGGAGGCGCCACGCCGGCGCTGATTACGGTGCCCAGCCCGGAGCAGGTCATCTCCCGCAACCATCTGCTCATCCAACTCGACGAGTGGTCCGTGCTGGCTCGCAGCCTGTCCACCGCCAACGGCACCGTGCTGCGGCGCGACGGCGCCGCCCCGATGCGGATGCCCCCCACCGAGCCGGTGCTGCTGCGCAGCGGTGACATCCTCGACCTGGGCGACGGCCAGTCGCTGCTGCTGGAGGACCTGCCGTGACCCATGACCGCGAGGAGTCCCCTCCAGAAATCCCCGGATACACCTATCTGAGGGACCTGGGGGCGGGGGGCTACTCGCGGGTTTACCTGTACGAGCAGCACATGCCACAGCGGGAGGTGGCCGTCAAGGTCATGAGTTGCGGCGTGGCTCTGGGCCCCGTCTCCCGCTTCGAGTCCGAGGCCAACCTGATGGCGCAGGTGTCCTCGCACCCGGCCATCCTGTCCATCTACGGTGCGGGTACGGCCGACGATGGGCGCCCGTTCCTGGTGATGGAGTACTGCCCGCCGCCGCAGTTGAGCACGGTGCTGCGCCGTGGGCCGCTGAGCGTCGCCGACGCCTTGAGCACCACCATTCAGATCGCCGGGGCGGTGGAGTCCGCGCATCGCGTCGGCATCGTGCACCGCGACATCAAGCCCGCCAACATCCTGTTCACCGCTTATCGTCGGCCGGTACTTTCCGACTTCGGTATCTCCGCCATGAGCGGGCCGCGCAGTGAAGGCGACGAGTTGCGCGGCATGAGCGTGCCCTGGGCGCCGCCCGAGCAGCTGGTCGGATCCCACCTGGCCGATCCGGCCTCGGACATCTATTCCCTGGCGGCGACCGCCTATGCGATGCTCACGGGCCGCAGCCCGTTTGAGATTCCCGAGGCCTCTGACTCTGTTTACGAGTTGTCGCGGCGCATCATCAAAGACCCGCTTCCGCCGCTGGGGCGCCAGGATGTGCCGCCGTCCCTGTACCGGGTGCTCAGCGTGGCGATGGACAAGGACCCTGCCCGACGCTACCCCTCGGCTCTGGCATTCGCACGAGCACTGCAGCAGGTTCAGGCCGAACTGGGCCTGCCCATCACCGCGGTGGATCTGTTCCACGCGGCCGGCGACGCTGAACCCATCCACGATGCCGACATCCTGTTCGACGATCCCAAGGCCACGCGCCTGGGCGTGTTCGAGCCCGTCGCAGAGGCCGAGACGCAAGTTCCCGTCGTCGACGTCCAGGCGACGGATGAGGAGCCGGGGGACGGAACGCGGCGCTCGCGGCTGTCGATCGGGATACTCGCCGCGATCGTCACGGTGGCGTTGGTCATTGCCGCCGTGGTCAGCTCACGCATGGCGGAGAACAGTCGGCCCGTCGCAACCTTCGCGACCCTTGCCCCGGCGGCCAGCGCCGACCCGCTGGGAGCATCGGTGACACCACCCCGCAACCTGGTCGGCAACCTCTCCGACGACGGTGCTACGGTCACGTTCACCTGGGAGGCGCCGGAGGAGGACTGGGACGGCAGCTTCCTGTATCGCGAGGACCTGGCTGGGGAGCGGGACCCCGCCATGCAGTCCACGCAGGCAACCACGGTCACTTTGCCGGCCCGATCGGGCAGCACCTGCATCGAGGTCTACAGCGTGCGTGCCGATGGCAGAACCTCCGCCCCTACCTCACTGTGTGTGAGCACGACGGCAGGGTAGGCGCAAAGCGCCGAGTAGTGGCGCGCCTTGGCAGGATGGGGCGGGCGCATGAGCGCCGCGGCCCGGCGGGGCCGGCGGCGGTCGTCAGCCCTCCACGCGGAAGGACGCCCGCCCGAGGATGAGGACCGAGCCGACCGGCGCGGGGGCCGGCACCTCCGGCTGCACCTGCCTGACGCTGCCCTGCTGCTCAACGCGGGTGCCGTTGGTGGAGTGCAGGTCCGTGACCCATAGGCCTCCGGGGACTGGGGCCAGGGCCGCATGTGTCTTGGAGATGGAGCGGTTGACGTCGGGCAGGATGACGCATGCCGCCTGCGGGTAGGCGGAAATGTTGTCCGGATCCCGGCCGACCACCGTGGGGGAGACCAGCGTGATCGGTGCGCCACCGTCCGCCGGCACGAGCCTGATTCGCACCGTCTCGGGTTCGGGCTTGCGGTGCGAGGTACGTCTCCGGCGGCGCGTGCCCCCGCTGGGCTGCGCCGGTTGCGTTTCGGAGCGCGCAGGCTCGGCGGCATGGGCACTGCGGCCGGCGGAGCCGACGGCGATGCCGGAGGGGGCGGTGGGGGCGTCATCGGTGGTGGCGTCCAACGCGGTGGGCACGGCCGACCAGGGCACCGAGTCGATGATCGCCGCCCGGCTGTTCGGCACGGAGGATGCCCTGGCGCTGTCGACGGTGTCCTGCACCTGCGTAATCGGGCCCCCGGATGGCATGAATGCGAAGCGCGCTTCTGAGAAGGGCCCGCGTGCGCCGGCTCCAGAGGTTGGGACGGCCTCGGGTTGCGAGGCGGGGACATGGTCAGGAGTGTGTGGATTCACGCTCACCATCCTGACGCCGGTGAGCCGATCATGCCAACCTCGGCCCTCCGGGTCCGCGGCAGCCGTGTACAGCAGCGCAATGGCGCCCAGTCCAAGCGTCGGTGCCACACATATGAAGGTGAGGTCCGCGTGAAGGAGCACGCCGACTCCCGGGGGAAGCCCGTTGCGGTCGTTGACCACACGCACATCCATGAGGCGGCCGCCCGGGCTCCAGCCGGTGCGCCCAAGGCCCACCTCGCGCACTGCCAGTACGATCACAGCCGCCAGCAGTGCCGCGATTACCCAACTACCGAGCCCGATCAGGTGTAGGAGCGTGGTGAGCACCGCGCCCGCCAGGGTACCCCCGGCCAGATCGACCAGCCCCGCGAGCACGCGCGCCCGGATGGGTGCCGGGCGGGCGGCGTCGGCATGGGGGGGCGAGAGCGTGGTGGCGGGGGCCTGCGGGGTGCGCGTGACGGGGGCCTGCGCCGGGTCGGGCAGGGGCGGTGTCGGCACACCCTCGGCGCGATGCGATGCTGAAGTGGCCGTCACAGGTGTGTCCTCCTCGAAGTGCTTGGCCGCGCTCTGCGCCCAGCGGGCCGCCACAACGACCGCGGTGACAGGCGCGCCAGCAGGCGGCGCCACCACGGTCGATCGGACCCCATCACCGGGATGATGAGGTCGGCGGATTCCCAGATCTGGTTCAAATCGTACGATGACGGGTCGCCCGCCGCGAATACCTGAGCGTCGATTGCCCGCGCGAAGCGGTGAAGCTCCGCCTGAGGGAACCCCGAGGAGAGCTCGGCGGCCGCCTCTCTGCGGGTTACGCCGTCCGGCGCCCTCCTACCGAAGTCGCGGGCGCGGTCGACCACCTCGTCCCACGCCCCCAGGGCGCGTTCAACTCCCTGCCGACGGCGGCGCCGTTTACGGCGCAGCGCCTTTGCGGCGAGTATGGCCGCCAGCAGTGCCGCAATCCCCGCGACCACTGCCGCCGTGACGATCACGGCGGTGGGGACGCCGGTGACGTGGTCCTCCTCCGAGCCGTTGTTGTCATTATCGTCGTAGACCGGCGGCAGTTCGGCCGGGTCCTGCTGGGGCAGCGGGGGCTGGAGCACCTGCGGCTCGGGGTTGGACACCTTGCGGGCGCTTTGCTGTTGGGGCACCTGGTCGCGTTCGGGGGTGACGGTGAAACCGATCCAGCCGGCCTGCTCGAAGGGCACCTCCACCCAGGCACTGACGTCTTGTCCGGTGACGTCGGAGGCGTCGCCGTCGATAGCCGGATCGAAGCCCATGACTACACGCGCCGGGATCCCCAGCGAACGGCACATGAGCATCATCAGCACCGCGTACTGTTCGTCGTCGCCCACCAGGGAGTCGGCGGTGACCATGGCCGCCAGGCGGGCGGCGCCGTGCCCCGGGGCGGAGGGGCTCTTGGTGCCGTCGGAGTAGTAGCCCGTGCGCAGTGCCTGCTGGAGGATGCGGATCTGGTTGAGCGGCTCCGATTCGGAGCCGACCAGTGAGTGGGCCAGCGCCTGGACGGCCGCCGGAACATCCTCGACGGGGCCGAGTTCGACGTCGGCGAGCGCCAGCCGGGACAGGTCCGAGTCGGAGAGGGCGTCCGGGACCGCGATGTTCTCGGTCAGGACGTCGCCCGCGGCCAGTCGGGCAGTGACAATCCCGGTTGAGGAGAAGGAGTCGTAGAACAGGGAGTCCGCGATGGCATCGGCGCGAGCCCCGGAGGGGGTGATGGACAGCGCGTCGGCGACGGTGGGCACCCAAGGGTAGGTGTAGCCGTCGAGAGTGAAGTTGACGGTGACGGCGTCGGCTGTGTTTCCCGTGTTTACCGAGTTCACCGCGCCCGCCGCATTGTCTGCGGCGGAGGCGGTGTCTGTGGCCACCAGCGGCGTCCCCTTGCCGACGTGCTGGAAGTGAGAGCCGGTGCCGGCATCCTGACCGATGCGCGCGGACAGGCCGTCGTATGAGTCCAGGGCGGCGATGCGTATGCGGGCGCCCTCGGGCAGACCGGAGAGCTCCATGAGGTTGGTGGAGGCCATCTCCGTCTCCAGCGTGCGTACCAGCGACAGGGGGGTGGCGTACTCGGTGAGGTCCAGCGGCGGGGTGAACAGGTCCCGCAGCACCGTGCGGGTGTGTGGTGCGGCGGGGGCGGTGATGGCGACGGCGAGTGCAACCGCCAGCAGCAGCGCACCCGCCCGGGCCACGCCGCGACGGGTACCCGTAGCGATGCCCGAGTCGGAGTCCTCCAGGGCCTCGGCCACGCGCTCGCGCCGGCCTCGCTGCGCGGCCAGCGCCCACGTTCCGAGCACACCGGCCACAAGTACCGCGCCGATGGCGGCCGGCAGGGGCGCGTCCGCGTCACCCCAGGCGACGCCGATCGCCGCCGCGCCCAGGACTACGAATCCGGCCAGGTGGAGCCGGTCCGCCGC
This sequence comes from Actinomyces sp. Z5, assembly GCF_003287795.1. Classification (NCBI taxonomy): domain Bacteria; kingdom Bacillati; phylum Actinomycetota; class Actinomycetes; order Actinomycetales; family Actinomycetaceae; genus Actinomyces; species Actinomyces sp. Z5. Next base: position 15,387 of record NZ_QMIN01000114.1, on the reverse strand, counting down.
GATGGCACGGGTCGCCAGCACGCCTCCGGTCAGCCCGGTCAGCCACGGCAGGACCGTCATGGCGGAGAAGGCGGTCAATGGCAACGGTAGGGCGAGCGCGTCGCGCCATACGGTGATGGTGGCGGACAGGACCGTATGCAGCCCGTGCAGGTTGTGGTCAACGTCGGGTAGCAGCAAGGGGGCGAGCAGCACGTGCGCCGTCGCCGTGACGGCGAGGGTGGGCAGCGCCGACAGGTGGGCGCGGGCGGTGGCCAGGCCGATGACCACGCCCAGGATTACTCCGACCGCGGCGACGAGCATGCCGACCGTGGAGCCGAAGGGAATGATGAAGGGCACGGTGCCGATCAGCAGCAGCACGGTGACCAGCAACTGGTAGAGCCAGCGCTTTCCAAGCAGGGCGCTCATACCGCCCTCCGCATCACCGCGGGCAGCGTCTCCAGGCGGTCCAGGTCGAAGGCGGTGAGAGTGCCCAGGGTGCGGCGTCCGAATGGGCGGGACCCACAGCGCAGTGCAATCACCACCGTGTCCACCGGGGTGATGGTGCGCACGCGCCCCAGCACGGTGTCCTCGCAGCGCTGACCGGTGACCAGCACCATCACGGAGGCCTCCGGGTGGCGGGTCGTGGCTTGGCGGGCCAGCTCGTCGCAGCCGTAGGCGTCGGGCGTCTCCGTCAGCAGGCAGGAGGCGTCCAGCAGGCGCATGCCGGTGGCGGTCGGCAGCGCCTCGGTCTGAGTGAGGACGGTGACCTCGCGGCCGTCGGAGATGGCGCCCAGTGCCAGTGAGCAGGCCACCGAGATGGCGGTCTCGAAGTCCTCGGCGGTTTCGTAGTCGTCGGGCCGGGTGTCCAGGAGCACCAGTAGGTTGGCTCGATGCGTCTCCTCGAACTGACGCACCATGAGCCGGCCGGTGCGGGCCGTGGTGCGCCAGTGGACGTTGCGGCGGTCGTCTCCGGGGACGTAGTCACGCAGCGCGTGGAAGGACACGTCCGAACTTGACAGCTCCTGGGTGACGGCGCCCTCGACGTCGCGCATGATGCCGCGCAGGGTCACACCCAGCCGGATCGTACGCGGATGAATGTGCACGGTCTGCGCCTCGGTGCGATTGCGCTCGCGGCGCAGTAGGCCGACCGGGTCGGAGTTGACCGAGATGACCGGGCCGACGGTGACGACGCTGCGGCGGGCCGTGGGCAGGATGAAGCCGCGCTCGTGGTCGCCTCCCGGAGACAGCGTGGGTACGGCGAAGACGGCGTTGGCGGCTCCCACGGGCATCTCCATGCGGGTGGGCAGCAGGGGGTGGCCGGTGGGGTTGTGCACGGTCACGTGGACGATGGCGTTGTCCCCGACCGTGACGCGCCGCTCGAACAGCTCGTGGTGAACGGTGTGCCCGCCGCGCGGCAGCAGCCACAGCCAGGCGGTGGCGACGACGACGCCCAGCACCGCGGCGGCGGCCCATGCCTCCTGCCAGCCGGCCCGAACCCCGCCGGCGACGCAGATACCCAGCAGCAGCAGACACGCCCAGCCGGTTGAGGTGACTACGGCCAGGCTGCGGCGCGCAGCCGTGACCACCCCCCAGCTGCGCCACCGGGAGGTGCCGGAGCGGAGCCGGGCGGTGGCGGTGCGGGCGGTCCGCAGTGTCTCCTGCACGGTGTGCCGCATGGCCGAGGGCGTGTCGGCTTGTGTCTGCGGGGGCGAGGCTGGGCTGGCCATAAGTGTTCGCTCAGCGGGTGGTGGGGGCGGGCACGTCGGCCAGCGCACGGGTGATGACCCCGGCGGCGGTGGCGCCGGAGAAGGCGGCGTCGGGGTCCATGACCAGGCGGTGCGCCCACACCACCTCGGCGAGTTCCTTGACGTCGTCCGGCAGCACGTAGGGGCGCCCCTGCGAGGCCGCCCACACGCGTGTCACCCGGGCCATGGCGATGGCGCCACGGGTGGATACACCCAGCTGCGTGTCCGGGGATTCGCGGGTGGCCTCCACCAGGGCGCCGATGTAATCCAGGATCGAGTCCTCCACGTGGTTCTGTGACGCGATATCCGACATGGAGGCGATCGCACCGGAGGTGATGACGGCCTCCAGGCCGCGGGAGCGGTCGGGGTGATCCGAGCCCGCCAGGATGCTGGTGAGGGCCTCTCGACTGGGGTAGCCGATGGAGGTCTTCATCAGGAAGCGGTCCAACTGCGCCTCGGGCAGCCGGTAGGTGCCGGCCTGCTCAATGGGGTTCTGGGTGGCAATCACCATGAAGGGACGGCCGGTCTCGTGCTGCACGCCGTCGACGGTGACCGTCGACTCCTCCATGACCTCCAGCAGGGCGGACTGGGTCTTGGGGGAGGCGCGGTTGATCTCATCGGCCAGGAGCACGGAGGCGAAGACCGGACCGGGGTGGAACTCCCAGGCGGTGGTCTTCTGGTTGTAGATGGTCACGCCGGTGATGTCCGACGGCAGCAGGTCCGGTGTGAACTGGATGCGCGAGTGGCTGCCCTGCACGCTGGCGGCCAGGGCGCGGGCCAGTGCCGTCTTGCCGGTGCCGGGGGCGTCTTCCAGCAGGAGGTGCCCCTCGGCGAGCATGGTGGTCAGCGCCAAGCGGATCACGTCCTGCTTGCCAAGTAGTGCCTCGCCGACGTTATCTACCACCTTGTCAAAGGTTTCGGCGAACCACATCGCGTTCTCCTGGGTCATGGGCATATGGTGGGGTGCTCCTTAGTCGGGTACCGGTCTTCGTCATGGTAGATCGCATGGAGACCGCAGACGGCGTCCGGGACACAGCCGGGTTGGACAGTTAAACAACTGCCGATCTACTGCTGCGTGCAGGTGATCTGACGATCGGAATTCGGGCTACGGTGCGGGAACACATGGCGGCCCCCACCCTGTGAGTCGACCGTGAAGGATTCGGAATAAGGCTTCGTCTGTCCGTCTGCAGTGTCGCGGTAGGTGTAGCTGCAGGAGACCGTGCTGTCGGGATTGAAGCCGGACACGTCTACCACTATCCGCCAGCAACTGCCGCTGGAGAAGCCTGTCTCATCGAGGTCCTGCTGAGTGCAGGTGGCCTCTGGGATCCCCGTGGTGATTGTGAAGCTCTTCTGCGTGCCAACCGCAACGTTCGACTTCGGCAGTGTGACCGCGTTGGAGCGCACCGTGGTGGAGACGATGGACTCGTCGTCGTCCACCACCGTGCGCGCCTCCACGTAATAGGTGGCGCCCGGGGTCAGGCCGGAGAAGGAGGTGTTGTCGTCGTCCCAGCCCTTGACCTGGTTGCCGGCGGCGTCGACCAGTCGGTACTCGATCTCGAGCTCGCCGGCGTCCCAGCCGCCGCCGGAGGCGGCAACCGAGCCCTGGGTAATGGTGATCGTGGTCCCGGAGGCGGCCGCTACGGGTGCCGACGGTGCGCTGGGCTTGCCGGTGATGCGGAAGCTCTTGGAGCCCGGCGTGGAGGTGGCCGAGCCGGCCTGGTTCGCGGCGGTGACGGTCACCGAGACGGCGTGTGTGCCCGCCCCCAGCGAGACCGGCACGGACACCGAGGTGTTGGCCCCGGCCTGGACCGTCTGCATGACCGAACCGGAGATGGCGACGGTGTAGCTGACGGCGTCACCGTTGTTAGCCGCGGCGGTCCAACTGATGTTCAGGTTGCTTCCGTCCCAGCTGATGCTGGGCGTGCCCGGTTTGCCCGGGGCGCCGTAGACACTGGCGCTGCCGGCCGACGTGGCCCAGGCGGACTGCCCGGAGCCGGACACCACCGCCCGCACGCGGGCGGTGTAGCTGCCCGGATTCAATCGGCCGAAGGTCGCCGAAGTCCCGGAGACCACCTGGGTGGATGACACGTTGCCTCCCTGCAGCAGCTGCACCTCATAGGTGATGGAAACCCCGCTGATGGGGGTGGCTGCGCCCCAGGAGACCGTCACGGAGCCGTTCCCGCCGGTCAGGCTCACGCCGGTGGGCGCGTCCGGGGTGACGGTCAGGGTCACCGGGGCGGAGGCGGCCGACGGTGCGGAGTCTCCGGCGGCGTTGGTGGCCACCACCTGGAAGGAGTAGGTGCCGCCCGCCGTCAGGCCGGTGGCGGCGCAGGGAGAGCCGGCGCACCGCCAGGAGCCGGCCCCGTTCACCTCGGTGACGGTGTAACCGGTGATCGCGGAGCCGTTGTCCGCCCCCGGCACCCAGGACACCTTCATGGCGGTGGCGCCGGACGGGCTGGCCGAGACCCCGGTGGGGGCGTTCGGCACGGCGGTGACCGTGACGGTGACCGTGCCGGTGACGGCACGCGAGGCGGAGCCGGTGGCGTCCAGTACCTCGTAGCGGACCACCAGGCGGCCCGCGAAGCCGGCCCCGGGCGTGATGGTGAGCGTGGTGCCGGAGGTGGTCACGTTCCCGGTGCCGGAGGTGACCTGCGGGGAGCCGGACAGGGTGATCGGCTGGTCGGGGAAGGGGTTGGTCACCAGCGTGGAGACGTCGATGCTGACGGGGGAGCCGTCGGAGGTCAGCACGGCCGGCGCCGTCGTCATCAGCGGCTGGGTGGATTCGGAGACCCGCAGCGGCAGCTGGCCGGTCACGGGGTCGTTATTGCCGTCGTCCACCGTCACCGGCAGGGTGCCGGTGGTGCCCGTCGCCGTGCCGACCTCGGCCGATACCGACACGGTTGAGCCGGACAACGAGGCGGTGAAGCCGGCGGGGGCGGAACCGATCGAGAAGGAGAGTTCGTCGCCGTCGGCGTCCTGGGTCATGGCCGACAGGTCGACGGTGACGGCGTCCTCTCCGGCGGCCACGATCACTTCGGTGGGGGTGAAGCCGGGGGGTGTGTTCCCGGTGGCCTCCACCACCACCGGCAGGGTCAGGTTGGAGGACAGGGCGCCGTCGCCTCCAGAGTCCGTCACCGTCAGGGTCACGGAGGTCTGCCCGGAGAAGCCCGCGGCGGGAGTCAGGTCCAGGGAGCCACCACCGCCGGACACCGCGGCCTCATCCAGGCCGGTTCCGGTGCGTACCGTCGCGTCGTCGGCGACGGTGGGCGTCGTGCCGACGCGGGTGAGGATGTAGTCGGCCAGATCCACGGTAGTGGTGGTGTCCGCCGGGATGCGCACCGGGATGGCGGCCGAATCCAGCCGCGGGCGCAGGTCGTCGCGGGAGGGGATGACGATGACGGCGTTCCCGGTCAGCCCGTCCTGATCGGTGATCGTGTACAGCACCAGGCGCTGCTCGTCGCCGACGCTGACTCGGATGGAGGAGTCGACCACCTCGGCGGTCGGGTCCGCGGTCGTGACGGTCAGGTCCCAGGGGGAGCCGTCGGCGTCCTGGTCGTTGTCCAGCACGGATACGGTCGCCATGCCGTCTGCGTCCACCTGGTCCACCGTGACGTAGTCGTCCACGCCGATGGGGCTGATCAGGGGAGCGTCGGCCAGCACCTGGTAGGTGATGGTGCCCACGTCCATGCCGCCGCGTCCGTCGGCGACCCGGTAGTGGGCCGTATACACACCCTCCGTGCCGGGCAGGTCTGCCACCGCCCGCCCGGAGCGCATGGAGGTCGTCAGTGCCGGGTCATCGCTCAGGGGCGCGTCCTCCATGGCGAGGGTGTCGCCGTCGGCGTCGAAGTCATTGGAGACGACGTCGGTGACCACGGTGCGGCCGGGCTGGGCCACCACCAGGTCGTCGGTGGCCACCGGAGCCGTGTTCGTCTCGGGCGCTGCGGCCACGCCCACGCGCACGGTCCCGGTGGCCTGCGCCCCGAAGCGGTCCTCGACCGTGTAGGTGAAGGTGTCGGTACCGGTGGCCCCCTCGTGGGGGGTGTAGGTCAGGTAGGTGGAGGAGGCCTCCACGGTTCCCGACGTCGGGGTCTGGGCCAGCCCCACCAGGCTGACGGAGTCGCCGTCGGGGTCGATCCCGTCCAGCGGCACGGTGATGGCCACCGCCGAGCCGGCGACGGTGCTGGCCTCCAGGCTCTGCGGGACCGGAGCGGCGTTGGCGGCGTCGTCGCGGGCGCGCACCTCGATGTCGATCTGGCCGAAGGCGCTCTGCCCCTGGGTGTCGGACACCGTGTAGGACAGGGTGGTACGGCCCGGGGCATCGTCGGCCTTGAAGCGAACCACGTCGCCGCTGGTCCAGGCGGTGCCCAGGTCCGCACCAGCCACTCCGAGCTCATCCGCGACGCTCAGGGCCAGTCCCGAGGGGGAGGTGTCATTGTCCAGCACGGACACGGTCACCACATCGCCCACGCGCACGACGGCGGAGTCGGGGCTCGCGATCGGCACCTGCAACTCGGCAGTGGTGACCGGGACCACGGTCATGTGGCCGGTGGCGGAGGCGGTCCCGTTGGAGGCCGTGTACTCCACCTCCACACTCTGCCCGATCGCGCCGGGGGCGGATACCTGCAGCAGGGAGTGGTCCACCACCGTGACGCTCACCCCCGACTGGTCGGGGGCACTCGCCGACTGCAGCACCAAGACGCCACCCGCGGGGTCGAAGTCGTTGTTCAGCGGCGCAACCGTGGCGGAGCCTCCCTCCCGCAGCAGCACGGTGTCGTTCTCCGTGACCGGGGGGACGTCCGGCTCGGAGGGCTCGACCACATCTGCGCGCACGATCCCCTGGGCCACGGCGGAGCCGGCGGTGACATCGTAGGTGACGTAGTAGGTGCCGGCCTGCTCGGCGGAGAAGGTGAAGGTGCCGGCCTGCTGGTTGACCTCCAGGTTTGTGCCGGCGGGGGTCTCCTCCACGCCCGCCAAGCTGAGCGGGTCGCCGGTGGGGGAGACGTCGTTGTCCAGGGGGGAGACCACGGTGGATGTCCCGGCGACCACCAGCACGTGGTCGGGGTTGGCAATGGGGGCGACCGAGTCAGCGGACTGTACGTCCACCGTAACGGTGCCGGAGGCGGCCTGCTGCCCGTCGGAGACGACCACGGTCAGGGTACGGGTGCCGACGGCGCCGGTCATGTCGCGCACGGTGACGGTGCCCTCGTTGGTGGTGCGCACGTCGAAGCCCTCGCCCTGCGCGGACACCAGGTAGAGGGTGTCGCCATCGGGGTCCAGCCAGTTGCCCAGCACGTCTAGGGACCCGGAGGCGTCGGCGGCGATCACCAGCGTTGGGGTGGAGATTTGCTCGGGGGCGTTGTTGACGCTCCAGTCGTGTACCTCCACGGCGGCTACCGCGGAGTCGGCGCCGCCGCGCCCGTCGGAGGCGGTGTAGGGGACGGTGTAGGTGCCGGTGGCATCCTCGGGGACGTCGATGCGCAGCGCCAGGCCGGACTGGGAGGAGGTCACCTGGGCGGCGCCGGTGTCCCCCGGTTCGGCGCTGAGTACGTCGCCGTCCGGGTCGGAGTCGTTGGCCAGCACCTGCAGCACGGTGGAGCGTCCGGGGCGCACGCCCAGGGTGTCGTCATTGGCCTGGGGCGGGTGGTTCTCCTCGGTGCGCTCGGGCTGAGACTGGGCGTCGGAGGTCTCTGCCGATTCGTCCTTGTCGTCGGACTGGTCGTCGGTCTGGGAGGTGATATCGGTCCAGTCCTCCACCAGGACCAGGTTCTCGTCGGGCAGCCACACGGTTCCCTGGGTGATGTCGTTGAGGACGATCGCGTCCCGGTTCACGCGGAACACGGGCCGGGAGGAGGAGGCCAGGGCGTCGTCGCTGACGGCGTCGACGTCGTCGCCACACTGCCGCAGGAACTGGCCGGAGCCGGACCAGGCACCGTAGACACAGTCGCCCAGGCGCACAGGCTGGGCGGCGACGCCGGGAGCCGCCTCGCCGTCGGCAGAGGCCGGGATGGTGGTCGCCGGTGAGCCGTCCAGCGGGACGGACATAATCGCGGTCCGCGAGGCCACCAGGACGGCGTCGGCGCTCGGACCGGGCTGCTGCAGTACCAGGCCGGAGGTCCCCAGATCCGTGCTCGTCCCGTCAGGCAGGTGCACGATCCCGGTGCCGCGCTCGAGCACGACCGGCCGATCGCCGACGGCAGTGATGGCCAGGTCGGTGGCGTCGGTGAAGCTCAGCGACTGTGCCGAGGCCTTTCCCCATCCGGAGGAGTTCGCCGGAACCGTGGTCAGTGTGCCGGATCGGGAGGACACGGCATACAGGGAGCCGTCGGTGCCGGCCACGGCCACGACGCCTGGCATGCCCTCGATCAGGGTGGGGGCGGCGGCGAGCAGGTCAACCGCGTCGACGGTGGTGCCGGATACGGTACCGGCCTCGGCATCCACGGCGAACACCCGGTCCGCGCCCTGCAACACGGTAGTTCCGCCGGTCAGCTGCGTGCTGGTGGATAGTGCCACGGCGGTGGGATCCACCGCCGCCACCGAGCCGGCCGCCAGGTCGGGGACGAGCACGTCCTCCCCGCTTTGGGTGACGTCGAAGTCCGCGGACGCGGTGCGGATTGAGCCGTCCACCTGCTTGGACGGATAGTTCAATCGGGCCACCAGGTGCTCCGCGGTGCTGGTCACCCACACACCGCCGTCGTTGAGCGAGACATCCGCCTGGGGGACGCCGTCGTGCAACCAGGCGGCAGTGCCCAGGCAGAGCGCGGCCAGGCCCGCCAGGGCAGCGGACAGGCCCCGGCGCCGCCTTCGAGACAGTTTGAGGCTTGGCCAGCTGGAGCGGGGGAAAAGGCGCTTTGGGGCAGGCATGCCCTTCACCTGCCGGTTGCGCCCGAGTGCGTGGCGATCTCCTGTGTGAGCATGCGCCGCAGCATGCTGGAGGACGTGGTGGGCGTGTAGGGCAGGTAGACGACGGTCGCGCCGACCTCCGCCATTTGCTGCTCCAGTCGGTCGCCCTTCTCCGTGCCCTGCCAGTCGGTGCCCTTGAACAGGATGTCGAAGGGCTCGCGCTTCCAGGCCAGGCGCTTGTCCTGATCGAAGTCGGGGACGACGGCGTCGACCACCCGCAGTGCGGCGACCAGTGCCATGCGCTCATCCTGCGGCACGATCGGAGGACGCCCCTTCATGCGCTTGAGGGACTCGTCTGTGGCGACGCCCGCGATCAGACGGTCGCAGCGGGTGGCGGCCGCGGTGAGGACGTTGAGGTGTCCGATATGCAGCATGTCGAAGCCGCCGGGCACGTAGCCGGTGATCATCAGTACGCTCCCTTGCCGCCGACGACGGCCTTGAAGGTTGACAGGAAGATGCTGGCGTCCAGGCGGGCGCCTCGGTTTTCAACGTAGTGGCGGTCCAGCGCGACCGTCGAGTCCCAGGACAGGTCGGAGCGGCCCGACACCTGCCACAGGCCGGTAAGACCGGGCTTGACCAGTAGCCGTCGGCGGGCCTCGGCGTCGTACTCGGCGACCTCACTGGGCAGTGCCGGGCGTGGGCCGACCAGGCTCATCTCCCCGCGCACCACATTGATCAGCTGCGGCAGCTCGTCGATGGAGGTGCGGCGGATGAAGCGACCCACCCGGGTGATACGCGGGTCGGTGCGGTTCTTGAACAGCACCTCGTTGCCGACGTCACCACCGGCGCTCACCACGGCGGCGCGGCGGGCATCGGCATCGGTGTACATCGAGCGCAGCTTCCACAGGGTGAAGTGCTTGCCGCCCGCCCCGACCCGGGTTTGGGTGTAGAAGGCGGGGCCGGGGGAGTCCATACGTACGGCCAGTGCGGCTCCGGCCAGGATCGGGGAGGCGATCAGAAGCAGGAGGCTGCCGGCGACGCGGTCGAACACCTCCTTGGCGAGCAGCCGCGTGCGGCGCAGGCTCACGTCGATCAGACCCGTCCAGCCGTGGGTGACGGGTAGCCCGCGCATGCGTCCGGGCACCACGTCCTGCAGACCGGGGGCGACCACCAGGCGCGCACCGGTCGAGGTCAGGCCACGCATCAGGGTTACAAGATCCTCCGGGCCGACTCCTCCGAGCGTCATTACGACGTCGATGTGCTCGGCGCGGATCATCGCGTTGATCGCGTCCTGGTCGCCCAGGTGAGCGGCGGTTCGGGAGTGGTTGGTACTGGAGGAGACGTAGCCGACGACGAGGAAGCCGTCTCCGGGGTGAGAGCGCAGATCGCGCAGAATCGGCTCGGCGCCCGGTCCCATCACGATGAGCGTGCGGCGCAGGCCGTGCCCCTCCATGCGGCGGGTGCGCAACCAATTGCTTTCGATGGTGCGTCCGACGACTGCTAGCGCGAACTGCGTGGCCAGTGGCGCCAGTACCGACCCGGCGGGGAGGCCGGGGGTAAGCAGTTGCCCCAGAAGAAGTGCCACGGGCGCGGTGATCAGAGTGGCCAGGGCTACCCGCTCGCCGCCCGAGCGTGCCTGGTCGACAACATCGACGCCCAGTGCGCCCGACGCCCAGGTGAGTGACACCATCAAGATACCGGTGAGCGCGGTCAGCAGCAGCCGTGATGCCCCCCAGCTCAGGCTGATCAGCGCCACCCATACCGGAAGCACCACGGCCGTGAGGTCGCTGAGCATGATCCAGGACAGCAGATCCTGGCGCATGGTCGGCCAGTCGGTGAACAGCGGTGACGTCAGCCGCGGCAGGATCCGCGCGGAGTCCGGGTTCTGGTCGTCGTGCCCGGCGGACTGTGGTCGAGACGAAGGGCTGGTCGGGCTGGCCAAGACGACTCCAAGGATGTTTGCGGTTGCTTATGGAAGACGCGTGAGAGGACGGAGCGGAAGTACCGCTGAAATGACCTGCGAGGGCGCCGGGTTAGGCGCTGGGCGCGGGTTTATTCGTCGATGTCCCCACCGAATCTACTACCTACGCGAGGCCGTTGGGTATGAACGTGAACAGATGCACAGAAAGAGACGGCGTGAAGCTAGTGTTCGGGGCGGAGGTGGCGGCGGGGTGCTTCAAGGGCTTGGGAGGTAAGCGGCGTGATGATGCGGTTTGTAGGGTGTGTTGGGGTGGGTGTGCCGGGTTGGGTGGAGCTCTGAACGGGGTTGGGCGTAAAAGTAAAGAATTGATTATGGCGGCGACGCTGCCGTGACATTACTGAGATTTTTAGCGTGGCGGACTCGTTGTTTCTGGCGGTATATGAGCGTCGTGCGTCACATTTAGCAACTTTTTTATAACGTACGGTCACGATTTGTGTCCGCTCGAGGGCCTGGTTGGATGATTATTCGGCGGTGCTAATGCGGATCTTCCGGTTTGCGGGTGTGGAGGCGGGGGTTGGGGTGGCGTCTGAGGTGTGTGGTTGCTTGCGGTTCGATCGACTGGCCCGTGTCTGCTTGGACCGCCCCAGACGCACTCTCAAGCGGTCCCAGTGCAGATTCGCGGTCCAACTGGAGGGACGCGGTCCAAGTAGGGGAGCGGGAAAGGTGCGGGCGACGGGACGGGTGCGGGCGCCGGGACGGGTGCGGGCGCCGGGCAGAGCCGCAAGCCCCGGGCGGGCCCAAACCAGCTCTTCCAGCTTCGGGGGTTGTGGTGTTGGATTCCGGGGCGACGCCGGGTGCGTGGGCGGCCGTCGGCGGCGTCGAGCAAGCCGAATCGCCCGCCCGGGCGCCATACTCGCGGCTCCCGTGCGGCGGTCCCCTGTGCGCCCAGTGCCGCCGAGGGGCGTCCTTGGTGCCCGGCAATGCCGGTCGGGGTGAAACGGCCCGCGTGTGCCGCCGACAGGGGCTTCGCAGGCGCGCCGTGTTAGG
>NZ_QMIN01000114.1:1102-3573 GCF_003287795.1 Actinomyces sp. Z5 | reverse complement strand
CGTTTGTCCCCGATGCCCAGGCGTTGCGCGCGCAACGCCTTGTCGGACGCCCCGGCATACCCGAGTTGCAAGACGCAGACACCCAACGAGCAGTTATGAGCAGCAAGGCCAGCAAGAGAACCCGGATGAGCGCCTCCGAACGGCGTGAGCAACTGATCACCGTGGCCCGAGCGCTGTTCGCTGAGAAGGGCTTCGAGGCCACCAGCATTGAGGAGATCGCCAACCGCGCCAAGGTGTCCAAGCCCGTGGTCTATGAGCACTTCGGTGGCAAGGAGGGCCTGTACGCCGTCATCGTGGACCGCGAACTCACCGCCATCTCCACTACGATCACGCAGGCGCTAAAGTCCTCCTCGTCCGCCTCGGTGATCGTCGAGCGCGCCGCGCTGGCGCTGCTCACCTACATCGAGGAATCCTCCGACGGCTTCCGCATCCTGTCCGCCACCAACACCCACAGCTCGGACACCTACTCCACCCTGCTGGCCGACGTCGCGATCCAAGTGTCGGGGCTGCTCGCCAAGCAGTTCTCCACGCACGGGCTCGATCCGCGCACCGCCCCGCTGTACGCGCAGATGCTGGTCGGCATTGTGGCCATGCCCTCGCAGTGGTGGCTGGACAACCCGGCGATGAGCAAGGAAGAGGTGGCCGCTCACATGGTCAACCTCGCCTGGAACGGCTTGCGCGCCATGACCCCCAATCCCACTCTGCGCGACGTCCCGACCACGGCGGAGTAGCACGCCGGGAGCTACCGGCCTCGGCCGGAGTCGGCGCCGCGCGGGGCATGCTAACTTGTTATGTCGTTGTACTACTGATTGGAGCTCTGGATGAGCGCATCCGCGTCCCAGACGAGTCCTCGCCCCTCAATCCGGGAGAACATTCATGCCTTGGCGTCGGCGCAGAAGGCGAAGGCGGGTGCCCCGCTGTACTCCCGCCTGATCAACCGGCCCGTGGGGCGGGTACTCGCCGCCATCGCCCACCGGCTGGGCATGACGCCTGACCAGGTCACGGCGATCTCCGCCTGCTGCACCTATGTCGGCATCGTGTTGCTGGCCGTATGGCGCCCCTCGGTGCTCGCCTGTGTGGCCACATCCCTGCTGCTGATGCTCGGCTATGCCCTGGACTCGGCGGACGGCCAGTTGGCGCGGCTGCGCCATGGCGGTTCGAAGGCGGGGGAGTGGTTGGACCACGTGGCCGACGTGATCAAGCTGTCCACTATCCACGGTGCCATCGCCATCGGCCTGTTCCGGTTCGCCGACCTGTCGACCCCGGCACTCCTGCTGGTGCCGCTGGCCTTCGGCGCGGTGCAGAACATCCACTTCTTCAGCTACATCCTCACCTACCAGTTGCGCTACGCCGGAGGCACCCCTCTGGCGAAGGACGAGGGCCGCGCGGGCGTGCTTAAGTCACTGCTGTCGGTGCCCACCGACTACGGGCTGATGTGCCTGGTGCTGGTGTTGCGCTTCGCGCCCGTGGTGTTCCTGTGGGTGTACGGGCTCATGCTCGTCGGCTATGCGGGCTACGTGGTCCTGGCGCTGCCCAAGTGGTATCTGGAACTGCGGGGGCAGCGCTGATGTCATTGCCGACCCCATTCAGGCTGCTCACCGGCCCCAAGTCGCTGCTGATATACACCGGCCGCCAGGATGGTCTCGGCAACCGGGTGCGGGCGCTGCTGTCCGCGAAGGTGCTGGCCGAGCGCGAGGGACGGGAGCTGTTCTACGTGTGGGGGACGGACCGCTACTTCGGTCCGGCCATGGACGAGCTATGGCACTTCGACGCCGGGCACCGCGTGCCGCGCTGGGCCTCTCGGGCCATCTCACCGATCCACCATTTCTACGGTCCCGGACCGACGGCGATCACGGAGTCCATGCGGCGCGATCACCTGTGGCAGATCCGCTCCGGCGGGCAGCCGGTCACCTGGGACGATGGCATGCGACCGTGGACGGAGGACTTCCGCGCCCTGACCCCGGTTGCGGAGATCGCCGAACGAGTCAACCGAGTCTTCGACGACTCCCTGCGCGGGCGGCGCTACGTGGGAGTGCAGGTGCGCTCCCATACGGTTTCGCACGCCAAGACCCTGCAGTCCTCACCGGTGGAGTGGTTCGAGCAGCGCATGCGCGCGGCGCGCGAACGATTCCCCGACGTGCGCTTCTACCTGTCCTGCGACACCGCCGAGGCGCAGGAACGGATCATGAGTCGCTTCGACGACTGCGTCGCCCTGAGTGACAAGGGCGGTTACAACACCACCGAGGGCGTGCGCTCGGCGATCGTCGACCTGTACCTGCTTGCCTCCTCCCAGCACTTCATCGCGCCGGCGTACTCGAGTTTCCCGGAGATGGCGGTTTACCTTGCCGACCACGCCATGTCTTTCGAGCGCCCCGACCAGCCGCTCACGGGGGAGCTGAGCCTTGACGCCGGACTGGTGAACAATCCCCTCAAACCTGCAATCCGCAACTGAGCGGTTGGCTATGCGCCGA
>NZ_QMIN01000114.1:517-1092 GCF_003287795.1 Actinomyces sp. Z5 | reverse complement strand
TGGTGGGTCGTAGAGGGAGCCGTGGCGGATCATGGCGTATAGGGTGAGGATGCGGCGGTGGGCGAGGGCGAGTACGGCTTGGTTGTGGCGCTTGCCCTGGGCGCGTTTGCGTTCGTAGTAGGCCCGGGATGCGGGGTCGGATCTGAGGGATGCGAAGGCTGACAGGAACATGGCGCGTTTGAGGCGCTTGTTGCCCGCGTGGGAGACGTACTCGCCGCGTATGGAGGACCCGGACCGCCGGGTGACTGGTGTCAGGCCGGCGTATGAGGCCAGGTGGGCGCCGGTGGGGAATGTTCTGCCCGCGGTTTCGGCCAGGAACACAGCGGCGGTCCTGACCCCCACCCCGGGCATGGAGGTCAGGACCGGGTAAAGAGGGTGGGCCTCCACCAGGGCCTCAACCTGGGCGGCGACATCGTCGCGTTGGGCGCGGGTGGGCGATGAGCCGGCCGGTGCCGGGTGGGGCAGCACCACCCCGGCCGCGTCGGTACCAGCGACCACGACGGTCTGCTTGCCCAGGGCGTCGGTGATGGCCTGCGCCCAGGCGGCATGGCGTCTGCACCCGTTGGATTCGGGGC
>NZ_QMIN01000114.1:0-328 GCF_003287795.1 Actinomyces sp. Z5 | reverse complement strand
CCAGGGCGTCGGTGATGGCCTGCGCCCAGGCGGCATGGCGTCTGCACCCGTTGGATTCGGGGCTTGGCGTCGATCCGGGCTCGCCCGGCCTTGCGCAGGCGGGCGGGGGTGGGCCAGGCGGCGATCACTTCAAGTATTGGGTCGTGTTCGAGCCACTTGCCCAGCACAGTCTCGAGGGCTGGGTGGATCTGGGTGTACAGGCCCCGGATACGGCCCCTCGGTCTGGCTGGTCCTGGCGGGCCAGGTCCAGGTCAAAGCCGGTGAGCATACTCAACGCGGCCGCGTCCTCGTCCGAAGCGCTGATGGACCTGAGCGTGTGGGGCATGGT
>NZ_QMIN01000018.1:14204-21758 GCF_003287795.1 Actinomyces sp. Z5 | reverse complement strand
CGGGGATCACCGCACATGGGAGCCGGCCGCACTGTTCACCGGTTGATGTGTTATCCGCGTAATTACGCCAAATCGCTAGAACAGCTCCACAACTGAGCGTGCCGCGCGTGCTCACGCCGGACCCACCCGGGCGCGGGTTCGGCGCCATGCCCCGGATCGGGGCGTCCTGGTCGTCGCCGGGCCCACCCGTGCGCGGGTTCGGCTCTTGGCGTTCGAGGGCGTGATGGCGGGGAGGGTACGGGTGTGCGGATGGTGGGGTGCCGATGGTTGTGAAGGACTCGCGGCTGCGCACTGCGTGGTGCCGGGCGGAGGCCGGAAATGTCCACATTCGGCACTAACGCCGTCGATGCGGATGCAGTCTGATGCGGCATCCGCATGATTTCAACGTATTGTTCGCGGCCGTTGACACGGCTGGCACCGTTCGTGCCGAATCTGGACATTCCACTGCGGCCTACACCCCGGATCGGCCCACCACAACCGCCAAGCCGAAGGCGCCACTAATCCGCCTCTTCGTGTTTGTTTATGGGCGCGGGCCCGGGCTGCTGTGTGGTGGTCGTGTTCGGGGCCCTGTTCGACAAGAGCCGGCCCGCCAGGTGGTCGTGTTCGGGTGTAGGAGGTCGTGTTCGGGCTGACGAGGTCGTGTTCGGCGGGCGCCGGTTTGCCGAATACGACCTCGTCGTCCCCAAACCCTCCACATTCGGGAGGGTTTCGGGTTGACGAGGTCGTTTTGGTCGAGCCCGGGTCGTTGTCGGGCTGATGAGGACGTTCTCGGGGCGGCGGGGACGATGTCGGGCCGGTGGAGGGCGGCGTCGGGGGCGGCGTCAGGCGAAGGCGTGAACGTTGACCCGAACGCACGAGCCGTCGTGCCTGGCCCACCGCGGTCCAGCGCGCACCCCCAGCCAACGCGCACTCCCACCAATCGCGCCACGCACCACGCAACTGGCACGCGTGCGTCCACCACCCCCGGCGACCCGCTGCCCATCAGCCCGTCGCGTCCCCAAGCACGAAGACTTGGTAAACACCGAGGGGGCTAAGTAGACCCCACCCGTCCGTGGCTTCCCCACCCGGTGATCGGCGCTGCGGCGCCCAGTGGTGGACGCAGCCGGCACCTACCCCTTGTCTCAGCGCCCGATGTCGCGGCGTGATAGCGCCACACAGGCGACTGCGACCAGCAGGGCACTGAACCCCCATAGCAGCGCCAGGCCGCCCCAGTCGACGCCATTGCTCAGAGGGCGCTCGTCGAAGGCCCAGTAATACGGCGACAGGTGCACGAGCCAGTCCAGATCGGCGGACATGCCGCCGATTGCGTTTAATGCGTAGCCGAGCGCGGCCACCGTGGCGCCGGCACCGAGCGACCAGGCGCTCCGGCCTGTCAGCGCGCCGGCCGCCAGCGCGGCAGTTCCGGAGAGCACGGCGAGACCCGCCCAGGAGGCCGTTGCAGCCAGCACGTTGGGGATGGACAGCGCCAGCTCGACGACTGGGTTGAGCACCAGTAACACAGCTACCGTGACGAGGGAGAGCACAAGCACCCGTATGACCAATGCGGCGGCGGTCTCTGCCACGTACTGCACGCGGCCCACGGCGTGAGCGAGCGTGAGCTCCAGGCGTCCGCTCTCCTCCATGCCCGCAATGAACCGCGCACCCCAGGCGGTGGCGGCAATGGCTCCGAGCGCGAAGCCGAGCAGCCCGAAGAAGGTGGCTTGGGCATAGCCCGCACCCGTGGCGATCTGGTCGTACCCCAGGAGGGACACGAGCTCCGTGGGCAGGGTGTCGAGGATGTCCGCGAGTTCGGGCGTCTGCAGCGACGGGTAGACCGGCAGGTACAGAGCCAGCACCGCGGCGAGTGCGACGCTCCAGCCGAGCAGCGAGCGGGCGCCCTCGGCCAGGTGCCGGCGCAGGATCGGCACGGCGGCGCGGGATTCCGCACCGGAAATGGCGGCCCGCGTGTTGGAAGCGCTCATGCTGACTCCTCCTGCTCCTCCTGGGCGTACAGGTTGAGGATCGACTCCTCCAGATCGGGCTCTTCGATCGTGAGTTCCTGAACCGTGAATCGCGACAGGGCCTTGACGAGTTCGTCCGCCCGTCCGCGGAACGCCCCCTGAACGCGCAACTGGTTGCCCGGCGCCGGCTCGATCTGCAGATCACTCAATATCCCGGGCTCTGCCAGGCCGCCGCGAATCTCCCGCGCGGTGACCTCACTGAGCACCGCGCGCACTCGGGATACGGCCGCCGGGCGTAGGGAGGGGACCTCGCCCTCGGCCACAACGCTGCCGTGGGACAGCACGGCAGCCGCATCCGCGGCATGCTGAATCTCGCTGAGGATATGAGAGCTGAGCAGCACGGTCTGTCCGGCGTCGCGTGCCTCCCGTACCAGGTTCAAGAATTCGCGCTGCATGAGCGGGTCCAGTCCGCTGGTGGGCTCGTCGAGGATCAACAGCTCGGGGGAGTGCATGAACGCCTGGATAAGCCCAAGCTTCTGCCGGTTCCCCTTCGACAGTGACCGCACCGGGCGACTCAGGTCAAGATCGAGGCGTTCGGCCAGGCCCTCGATCCGACCTGGGGCGACCGGGCCGCTGAGCTCGGCCAGATGCTTCAACAGCGCGGCGCCGCTGGTGCGTTCGCCCAGGTTGAGCTCACCCGGCAGGTAGCCGATGCGACGGCGCAGCTGTGGGTGGTCCGTGGTGGGCGAGGCGCCGAGCACGGAGATGCCGCCGCTGCTGGGGCGCATGATGCCGAGCAGCATGCGCAGCACCGTGGTCTTGCCGGCCCCGTTGGGGCCGATCAGTCCGTACACGCAGCCGCGCTCGACCCGCAGATCGATGCCCCGCACCGCATGCACGTCTCCGAAGCGCTTGTGAAGCGAATGAGTGGCGATAACTGCCGACATGAGTCCTCCCGAGCCGACGGCATGCGCCCATTCGGCACCCGGCGGGCGCGAAGTGCATCTCTGAGTACGCTACGGAGGCAATATGGGAGGGTCAATACCGGTCCGTGAGCCGGACACCGGGCCTGGTCACGTGTTCCCTGGCTTGTCGGGGCGAACATTGTCCGAATCCGGGACAAACATACTTGGAGCACCGGCCCTCGATTCCAGAATCGTTGGAATTATGCGGCTTCAAGATCGGCGACCGGTCCGGCGGCGTGCGTTTGTCCCGGATGGCGACAATGCCGGTCGTGGCGGCGCTCAAGGGCCGAGCCGCGTCCCACCCACATCCTCAAACCAGAAGAGTCACTAGACTGATGGCGTGCGCGCGGATCCCAAGGCTGGTGAGGCCTCCTCGGCGGCCCCGGCGGTGGGACGACAGATGAGGCCGACGAACGGGAGCAGGTGCGGTACCCGGGCCGGGCTGCTGGACGCGTTCGCCCGCTACCTGGACCTGCAACGCGGCCTGTCGGCGCACACGGTGCGCGCCTACCTCGGCGATCTAGCGGAGCTGCTGACCTTCCTCGGCGTCGGCGAGGGAGACGACGAGCCGGTGGGGCCCGCCCTGGGCAGCCTGGACCTGCCGGACCTGCGCGCCTGGCTGGCCACCATGTCCGCCGACGGCGCCGCCCGTGCGACTCTGGCCCGCCGCGCCGCCGCCTGCCGCACCTTCTCCAACTGGGCCTACCGCAACGGACTGCTGGGGGCCGACGTCGCCGCCCGGCTGCGCTCGCCCCGCGCCGATGCTCGCCTGCCCTCTGTGCTCACCCCCGCCCAGGCCGCCGTCTTGCTGGACGCGGCGGCCGACGCCGTCGCCGCGGCCGGGACGACGGCGGATGACGGCACCGATGCCGACGTGGCCAGGGCACTGGCGCTGCGCGACCGGGCCATCCTGGAGATCCTGTACGCCACCGGCGTGCGCGTGTCCGAACTGTGCGCCCTGAACCTGGGGGACGTGGACGCCGCGCGTCGCACCATGCGGGTACTGGGCAAGGGGAACAAGGAACGCACGGTGCCCTACGGCGGCCCCGCCGCCGCGGCCCTGGAGGACTGGGCGGACGCACGCCCCGCCGTAGCCGCCGCCGACGCCGGAGCGGCCCTGTTCCTGGGCGCCCGCGGTCGCCGCATCGGGCCGCGGGCCGTACGCGAGATTGTCCACCGCACGGCCGCCCGCGCCGGCGTGCCCGACCTGGGCCCCCACGGGCTGCGCCACTCGGCCGCCACCCACGTGCTCAGCGGGGGAGCGGACCTGCGCAGCGTGCAGGAACTGCTCGGGCACTCGTCGCTGGCCACGACCCAGCGCTACACGCATGTATCCGCCGAGCGCCTGCGCGCCGTCTACGCCCAGGCCTTCCCACGGGCTTGACGACCCGGCTACCGAGTATGCGACACCGACCCCGCTCGGCCCGGCCGGCAAGTCGGCCTCCAGTCAGCCCAGCGGCTTGAGGCGGATCACCGCGGGCTGAAGCAGGCGCAGCGGGTTGACGTAGGTCTTCGGGCCGGTGCGGGCACCCCAGTGCAGGGCGTCGGCGCCGTCGGCGCGGTGGCCGGATTGCAGCGTGCCGATCACCTGGCCGCGCGCAACCGCCTCGCCGGCCTCGACGCACGGATCCACCGGCTCGTAGGTGGTGCGGATGCCGTCGGCATGGTCGATGGACACCACCGGTCGTCCGGCCACCATCCCCGCGAAGGCGACCGTCCCGTCCGCGGCCGCCAGCACCTGCGAGCCCGCCGCCAGCGCCAGGTCCACGCCGCGGTGCCCGGAGCCCCAGACCACCGCAGGCGGATCGAAATCGGCCAGCACCGTCGTCGCCATGCCCGTCGGCCAGGCGTAGCGCACCCTCGTGGCCACCACCCCCGGCAGCGGCGTGGCGGGTTCCGCCGCCGTCCCGGCCGCGAATGCCTGCAGCGGGTTCGGCTCGCCGCCCCGCCAGGCCATCACCACCTGCCGCGGCACGGTCGCGGACCCCAAGGATGTTGCGTCCACTCCGGAGGCCGGCGTCGGCGACAGGGCGAGGGCGGCGCCGACGGTAAGCGCGGCCCAAGTCGCCGCCAGGCGCCGGGCCCGACGTCGCGCCCCTCCCGGGCGCGGTGGAGGGGGACCGCCGGATGAGACCTCGCCGGGGGAGCGGTCGGCCGGATCCTGGCGGGTGTGCCCGCCCGGGGCCGCGGGGGAGTGCCCATCCGTGGCGGTCGTGTTGACGGTAACGGCTGAAGCGGAGGTGCCGACGGCGGTGTCGGCGGCTGTGAAGTTGCTCATGGACACCAGCGTGCGCGGGTACGCACCCGAGCGCACCTGCGGCATGGTCCGCCTGTGGATAACCGATCCGGTTGGATGTCGCCAATCGGACCTGTGGACGCCGGTACGCCAATCCGAAGGTGCCCGCCCCTCCGGCCGAGCGCACCCGCCCACGGACTCACCCCGCTGTGGCCTGCGGATTCGTCCCGTGCCACGAGGCTTGCCCGGCGGCCCCGCCCGCATGATCCGCGCCGGCGCTGTGATAACCTCGCGCCCGCAGCCCCGCGCGGGTTCGGCGGCCTTAGTCGATCCGTTGCGTGGCTGACTTCGCGTGTCCGCGCCCGTTCCGCCGTCGGCGGGGCGGGAACGTCCTTTCGAGCGCCACGGCCGAGGTCCCGCATTGCGTAAGCACGGTGGGTGGCCCGGCGTCGCGGGCACCAGGCCCCATGCCCGGCCTCCGGGCAGCCGCGCCCCGCCCACGGGGCCTCCGGTCAAAGGGGAAAACCACCCATAACCGGGCGCCCCGTCCGCACCGCGGCGGGCCGCCCCTCGACTGCGCGCCCGCCGGGCGTGCCTGAAAGGACCCTCATGGCGATTGTCACCATGCGCCAGCTGCTCGAGAACGGTGTGCACTTCGGCCACCAGACCCGCCGTTGGAACCCCAAGATGAAGCGGTTCATCCTCACCGAGCGCAACGGCATCTACATCATCGACCTGCAGCAGTCGATCGACGGCATCAACACCGCCTACGACTTCGTCAAGGAGACGGTCGCCCGCGGCGGCAACATTCTGTTCGTCGGCACCAAGACCCAGGCCCAGGCCGCCGTGGCCGAGCAGGCCCAGCGCGTCGGCATGCCCTACGTCAACCAGCGCTGGCTGGGCGGCATGCTCACCAACTTCACCACCGTGCGCGGTCGCCTGGACCGCATGAAGGAACTCGAGCAGATCGACTTCGACGACGTGGCCGGCTCCGGCCACACCAAGAAGGAACTGCTCATGATGCGCCGCGAGAAGGACAAGCTGGTCAAGACCCTCGGCGGCATCCGCGACATGGCCAAGCCGCCGGCCGCCATCTGGGTGGTGGACACCAAGAAGGAGCACCTGGCCATCTCCGAGGCACAGAAGCTGGGCATCCCCGTCGTCGCCGTGCTGGACACCAACTGCGACCCCGACGAGGTCACCTACGCCGTCCCCGGTAACGACGACGCCATCCGCTCCGTCGCGCTGCTGACCCGCATCATCGCCGACGCCGTCGCCGACGGGCTCGTGTCGCGCTCCGCCGGCCGCGCCCGCACCGGTGAGGAGGCGGAGGTCCCCGCCGCCGAGGCCGAGCCGCTGCCCGAGTGGGAGGCCCAGCTGCTGGCCGGTGCCGAGGCCGAGGCCGCCCCGAGCGAAGAGTCGGTCACCGAGGCTGCCGCTGAGTCGGCCACCGAGGCCGTCCAGAGTGAGGCTCCGGTGGCTCCTTCGGATAGCGAGCCTGCTCCCGCCGAGCAGGCCTGAGTCCAGTAGCCGCCCGTTCACTCCAATCTCAGCAATTTCAGGAGATATCCATGCCCAACTACACCACCGCTGACATCAAGGCGCTGCGCGAGAAGACCGGCGCCGGCATGCTCGACGTCAAGAAGGCGCTCGACGAGGCGAACGGTGACGCCGAGAAGGCCATCGAGATCATCCGCGTCAAGGGCCTGAAGGGCATCGCCAAGCGCGAGGGCCGCTCCGCCTCCGCCGGCCTGATCGCCGCCAAGGTGGTCGACACCGACGACGCTCAGGTGGGCGTCCTGGTGGAGATCAACTCCGAGACCGACTTCGTCGCCAAGAACGAGAAGTTCATCGAGTTCGCCGACAAGGTCCTCACTGCCGCCATCGACTCCGGTGCCGAGACCGCCGAGGCGCTGGCTGAGGTCGCCGTCGACGGCACCACCGTCAAGGAGCTCACCGACTCCATGCAGGCCGTCATCGGCGAGAAGATCGTCGTGCGCCGCGTCGGCCGCCTGGCCGCCGACCACGTCGAGCTGTACCTGCACCGCACCAACCCCGACCTGCCCGCCCAGGTGGGGGTGCTGGTCGGCACCGACGCCAAGGCCGCCGAGGTCGCCCACGACGTCGCCATGCACGTGGCCGCCTACTCCCCGCTGTACCTGGACCGCGACTCCGTCCCGGCCGAGACCGTGGAGAAGGAGCGCGCCATCGCCGAGGAGACGACCCGCGCCGAGGGTAAGCCCGAGAAGGCCATCCCGAAGATCGTCGAGGGCCGTATGAACGGCTTCTACAAGGAGAACTGCCTGGTGGACCAGGCCTACGCCAAGGACCCCAAGACCACGGTCGGCAAGGTCATCACGGCCACCGGCGGCAAGCTGAACGGCTTCGTCCGCTTCCGCGTCGGCGCCTGAGC
>NZ_QMIN01000018.1:0-13959 GCF_003287795.1 Actinomyces sp. Z5 | reverse complement strand
CAAGCACCGGGGTCCCCGTGAGCGCATGCTCGCGGGGACCCCGTGTTATATCTCGGGTGCTTACGGGCGCTCAGGCCACCAGTATTTCGACGAGCCGGTTCCAACTGGTGCCGTGGGCAACGAGGTACTCATTCAGGCGGGCGTCGTCCTGCTCCAGTGCGGCCGCCGCCAGATGACGCGCGGAGACATCGGAGTCGACCGCCAGCGCGACCGCCCGCACCGAGGCCGCCTTGGCGCGGTCGTCGAAGCCGATCGGCCGGGGCAGGAGCCGCCCCAGGCCGCGGCGGGGAGCGTCGGCGGTCGCCTCCTGCACCAACTCCTCCCAGCTCAGTTGGTGGGGCGTGCCGACGAGTGCCTCCACCTCGGGGCTGGTGCGGAGCGCGGCGACGAACACATCCAGGGGCTCGGCGTTGCCTGCCCCCCGTTCCTTCGCCACCGCGCGGGCGTCCTTGAGCACCGTCTTGGCGCTCTCGTCCATTCCTGCCATGATCATTCCTCCGTTTCGGCGGGACTTTGAGTGGTTGTGTTGAGGTGTTTGGCGGCCGTCCGGCTGTCAATGCGTACCGCGTACCGCGAGGCGGACCAGCTTGCGAGGGCGATGTGCAGCAGTGCCCACGAGGCCAATGCGGTGGCCCCGACTTGAGCGGCGATTGCCACAAACCCGGGTGCCAATGCTGCCGTGCCCTGGCCGACGGCGAGGACCAGCGGCCCTCCGAGGGCGGCAAGCCCGCCGACGCCGCTGGTCAGGTGGTTCGAAATGCCTCGCGCTGCTAGGAGCGCGGCGGACACGGAACACGCCGCGGCGAACAGCGGCCAGGTGAATGCGCAACCGAGTGCGATGGCCACGGCACCGCCGGGCAGGCGAGCCTGGGCGCCGCCGAGGACGGTCAGCAGGCAGATCAGGCACGTTTGTAATGCGGGCAACAGACAGCTCCACGCACCCACGTACAGTGCGTTACAGCGGGTACTGCTCGCCGCAGAGAACAGGGGGTAGCGTGCTTCCGCTAGGGCGCCGTCCAAAGCGCATGAGGAAGCTGCAAATCCGCCTACGATCAGGAACGCGATTGGCCACCACTCCGGGAGCAGCCAACCGATCAGCCGGCCGACCCCATAGGCCGCCAGCGCCTCGAATACGAGGACCCTGCCGGAATGGCGGCGTCCCGCCTCCCACCACTGGCGGATTACTAAGGCGGCCGCCCCACGGACGACGGCGGGCATGTTCCCGCTGGACGCATGTGCCGGGCGCATAAGGGCCAATGCCGCCGAGGCGTCCCGACTCTCGGCCAGGTCGAGGATTGCGGCCAGCTGGTACGCGGGTGCCGCCCACAGCGGAGTCAGCCCGGGCGCCACCGCGATCACCACCGCGTAGATCAAGGCGGCGGCAGCGGCGAGCAGTATGGCCGATCGCCAGTGCCCGGTCAGCGTCATGAAGATGTCGCCCAGCAGGTTCAGTGCCCTCACCCCCTGTTCCGACACGCGGGCGAGCACACTGCATACCAATACTGTCGTCGGACTCCACCATGCCAGGGTCAGGAGCGGGCGCGTGCGGGGAAAAGCCCACGTTGCGCAGCCGCAGGCCAAGCGCGCGCTGGTCATCCAGACTCCGAGACTGCTCAGGACTGTCCACAAACACAGGCGCGACTCCAGTTCCGCCCACTGCGTGGGGGCCACCCCGGAGAGTACGGCGGCCAGGTACAGGCCGCCGATTACGGAGGCCGACAGACGGGCGAGAATGCCCGCGGTTAGTGATACGCGAATCAAGGAGCCGGAGTCCACAACGCCGATATCACCGGTGCCCAGAATGACGGGAGGCCGGGCGACTGAATGGGTGCCCCAGACCGTGAGGGCACCGACCAGTACGGCGCCGAGCACATCTCGCAGCAGCCAGTCGGGGATGGCAGATGCGCGCCCGGATGGGGGCGCTACCAGGATCCAAAGCAACCGGCCGCTGACGACCACCACGGCGATACCAGCAAGACGCCCCGGCCAGCTCTTAAGCAGTCCGACCGCCTTGTGTCGAACGCCGCGCAGACGGGCCTCCAGCAGTACCAGTACCAGTCGCGAGACGTGCTGTCGGGCACGCTGGCGCGCGGCGGTGGGAACAACGTCGGCGGTCATGGACTCGTCCCGTCGAATTCGGCCAGCCGGGGTCGGGAATCGGAGCGGCGGCTGACGGCGGCGAAGGCGGCCTCGAAGGCAGTCTTGTCGGGGGAGGGCTCGCCGAGACGCACGAACTGGGTGGGCGTGCCGGAGAACACGAGCTCACCGTGGTCCAGGACCAACAGCTCGTCGGCTACCCGCTCGGCGATGTCCAGCCGATGCGTCGACACCAGCACGCAGCACCCCTGGTCGCGCAACTGCTCCACCAGCGACATGAGCATCTCCTGGCCCGCCGGATCGAGCCCATCGAAGGGCTCATCCAGGACGAGGACTCGCGCGCCCTGGCGCACCGCGCAGGCGAGCATCAGCCGCTTCTTCAACCCCTTCGAGAGTTTGCTGGCCAGCAGGTCCGCGTGCTCATCAAGTCCCAGCGCCTTCAGAAACTGTTCCTCCTGCGCCCGGCTGAACCGGCTGAGGCCGAACAACGCCTCCACCAGCCGCAGATGCTCGCGCACAGTCAATAGCGGGTATACCAGCGAAGAGTCGGGAACGTATCCGACAGTGCGGTCCGCGAGCGCGCCGTCCTCCGGCAGCACGATGCGAGCACTCCCGCGGCTGATGGACTCGTGTCCGACGAGGATCCGCATAAGCGTGGTCTTGCCCGCCCCATTGGGGCCGAGGAGGCAGGTGATGGCGCCGTAGCGGACATCCAGGGTGACCTCGTTCAGAACCGTGGGCCCGCCGAAGCGTTTGCTCAGCGCGCGTACCTCGATAGCGTTGGCGTCAGTGTCTTGGCATGTCGTCCTGTCGGTCAGGTGCCGACATTCCTCCGGGGATGACGCCTCGCTGAGCCTGAATCCGAACACGGCTGCTCACTCCGTCGATATACGCTTCGTCACTCCCTGACTCTATCGTTACCTCCGGCGCGGAACCACCCTGTGCAGGTAGGCTGTGCGCAGCGCCCGCATCGAAGCCGCTGAACCGTCCGCACCCAGCAGGAGGCACCACGCATGAGCGAGTCCCCGGACCGCGACGACCGCATCGCCCACGGCACCCATCCCCGGCGGGTGCTATTGAAGCTCTCCGGTGAGGTCTTCGGCGGTGGGGCGGTCGGCCTGGATGCCGACGTCGTCGCCGACGCCGCCCAGCAGATCGCCACCGCCATCAAGCAGGGCGTGCAGGTAGCCATCGTGGTCGGCGGCGGCAATTTCTTCCGCGGCGCAGAACTGTCCGCCCGGGGTATGGATCGCGCCCGGGCCGACTATATGGGCATGCTCGGCACGGTGATGAACGCGCTCGCCCTGCAGGACTTCATCGAGAAGGCCGGTGTACCCGCCCGGGTCCAGTCCGCCATCACCATGACCCAGGTCGCCGAGCCCTACATTCCCCTGCGCGCCATCCGCCACATGGAGAAGGGCCGCGCCGTCATCTTCGGCGCCGGCGCCGGCATGCCCTACTTCTCCACCGACACCGTCGCCGCCCAGCGCGCCCTGGAGACTCACTGCGACGAGCTGCTGGTCGGCAAGAACGGGGTCGACGGCGTGTACACCGCGGACCCGCGCCGCGACCCCGAGGCCGTCAAGCTCGACCGCCTCACCTATGCGCGCGCCCTGGCAGACGGGCTGCAGGTCGCGGACGCCTCCGCCTTCGCCCTCAGCCGCGACAACGCCCTGACCATGCGCGTGTTCGGCATGGGGGAGCCCGGCAACATCACCCGCGCCCTGCTGGGGGAGGACATCGGCACCC
Organism: Actinomyces sp. Z5; assembly: GCF_003287795.1. Taxonomy (NCBI): domain Bacteria; kingdom Bacillati; phylum Actinomycetota; class Actinomycetes; order Actinomycetales; family Actinomycetaceae; genus Actinomyces; species Actinomyces sp. Z5. The sequence continues at coordinate 10,113 of NZ_QMIN01000018.1, read as the reverse complement.
TCGTCACCCGCGACTAGCCTCCGGCCGCGCCATCCGCGCGGCGCCCTCCGCGCTCGGCCGTACGGGCGAACGCGCCAAAGGCTGAACCACAGCCGACCGACAGCCCATCAACACTGCTAACAACCGAAGGAACCAACCATGATCGACGACGTCATGCTCGATGCCGAGGACAAGATGGACAAGGCCCTCGACGCCGGCAAGCACGAACTCGCCGCCATCCGCACCGGCCGCGCCAACCCGTCCATGTTCAACGGAATCGTGGTCGACTACTACGGGGCGCCCACGCCCCTGCAGCAGCTCGCCTCCATCACCATTCCCGAGGCCCGTTCCGTGATCGTCAGCCCCTACGACCGCGGCGCCATGAAGGAGATCGTCACCGCGATCCGCGAGTCCGACCTGGGCGTGAACCCCACCGACGACGGCACCGTCATCCGCGTGACCCTGCCCGTGCTGACCGAGGAGCGTCGCCGCGACTACGTCAAGCTCGCCCGCTCCCGCGCGGAGGAGTCCCGCGTGCAGGTGCGCGGTGTGCGCGCCAAGGCCAAGAAGGAGCTGGAGGCCATCAAGCGCGACGGCGAGGCCGGCGAGGACGACGTCAAGCGCGCCGAGGCGGAGCTGGACGCCCTGACCAAGCGCTACGTCGAGCAGATCGACGCCGCACTGGCCACCAAGGAGGCCGAGCTCCTCGAGGTCTGAGCCCCGCCTCGACCCCGAACCGCACCAGTACGCCGCCCACCGTGAGCCTGTTGTCCACCCTGCTCGCCCCGCCGCCGACGCGCAACCGCGCCCCCCTGCCCGCCACCGGGCGGGCGGGACGCAACCTGCCCGCCGCCGTCGGGGTCGCCGTCGTCCTGATCGGGGCGATCCTGGCCTCGCTGGTCTTCAACAAGATCGTGTTCGTCGGCGTGGTGGTCGTGGCCGTGTGCGGGGCCCTGTGGGAACTGGCCGGTGCCTTCGCCCGCAAGGGCATCCGACTGCCGCTGGCACCGCTGTGGATCGGCACCCTCGGGGTGGCGGTGTGCGCCTGGCGGGCGGGCGCGGAGGCCGCCCTGGGCGCCTACATCGCCACCGCCGGCGCCTGCGTGGTTTGGTGCTTCCTGGATCAGGCGGAGGCCGAGTCCGGCACCGCCCTGGAGGAGGCCGGCCATGATGTGCTGCGCACCGAGGCCCACGACGCCGTGCGTCGCTCCCGCTCCGTGAACGCCTCCGCCTCCGTGTTCGCCGCCACCTACCTGCCCTTCCTCGCCGGGTTCGCCGTGCTGCTGGTCGCCCAGACGCACGGGGTCGGCAAGGTCCTGACCCTGATCGCCCTGCCGGTCGCCAACGACACCGGCGGCTGGCTGGCCGGTATCAACTTCGGCAGGCATCCCATGGCGCCGAGCGTGTCGCCGAAGAAGTCCTGGGAGGGCTTCGCCGGCTCCCTGCTGGCCGCCGTCGGCGCCGGCGCGGTCTGCCTGTGGGCGTTGGACGGGCCGGTGTGGGCGGGCGCGCTGCTGGGCGCCACCGTGGTGGTCATCTCGACGCTGGGCGACCTGGGGGAGTCCCTGCTCAAGCGCGACCTCGGACTGAAGGACATGGGCACCCTCCTGCCCGGCCACGGCGGTCTCATGGACCGGCTCGACTCCATCCTGGTGGCCGCCCCGGTGGTCTACGTATTCAGCCTCCTGGTCGGGTGACCCGGCGATGCACCAGATGCTGCGCCGTCGCCCCGGGACTGTGACCGACGCCGTGGCAGTGGCGGCTTGGCCCGAGTACGCTGCCGCTTCGGCCGCTCGTGTCCGCGAACGCGCTCGACTCTCACAATCGGAAGGATCATGGCCCCAGTGAGCAGCAACTCCGCCGTCATCCGCGCACGCGGCCCACGTGCCGGGGCCGCCCGTACGGCCACGCCGCGCCGCGACTCCGACCGCGTCCAGGTGCTGCCCACCGATCAGCCGCCCGAGGGCGCCACCAGCCCCGACGCTCGCCCCCGCCTGTCCTTCGCCGTTCCCCCCGCCCGTGGCAAGGCCCCCCGGCACCTGGCCGACCTGGACCTGGCCGGCCGCAAGCAGGCACTGCGGGAGGCCGGTCTGCCCGCCTTCCGCGCCGACCAGCTCTCACGCCACTACTTCACTCACTTCACCCGCGACGCCGCCGACATGACGGACCTGCCCGCCGCCCAGCGCGAGCAACTGTGCGCCGAACTGCTGCCCGACCTGATCCACGAGGTGCGTGCCCTGCGCGCCGACGGCGGCCGCACCATCAAGCACCTGTGGGAGCTTTACGACGGCGTGCGCGTGGAGTCGGTGCTCATGCGCTATCGGGACCGCACCACCCTGTGCGTCTCCTCCCAGGCCGGCTGCGGCATGGCCTGTCCCTTCTGCGCCACCGGCCAGATGGGGCTGACCCGGAACCTGTCCACCGGGGAGATCATCGAGCAGATTCGTCACGCCGCCGCCCTGTCCGAGGCCGGCGGTCTGGCCGGTGGCCCCGCCCGCCTGTCCAACGTCGTGTTCATGGGCATGGGCGAGCCGATGGTCAACTACAAGAACGTGGTGGCGGCCCTGCACCGAATCATCGACGCCGCCCCGGAGGGCTTCGGCCTGTCCGCCCGCGGCGTGACCGTCTCCACCGTGGGCCTGGTTCCGCTGATCCGCAAGCTCGCCGGTGAGGGCCTGCCGGTCACTCTGGCCGTCTCCCTGCACGCCCCCGACGACGAACTGCGCGACGCCCTCATTCCCGTCAACTCCAAGTGGAAGGTCGGCGAGCTGCTGGACGCCGCCCACGACTACTTCGAGGCCACAGGCCGGCGCGTCTCCATCGAGTACGCCCTGATCAAGGACATGAACGACCACGCCTGGCGCGCGCAGCTGCTGGCCGACGAGCTCAACCGCCGCGGCCACGGCTGGGCCCACGTGAATCCCATTCCCCTGAACCCCACCCCCGGCTCCATCTGGACCTGCTCCGAGCCGGAGGTCCAGGACCGTTTCGTCGACACGCTCCGGCGTGCCGGCATCACCACCACGGTGCGAGACACTCGTGGCAGCGACATTGACGGCGCCTGCGGCCAGTTGGCCACCGAGGTGCTCAAGCAGGAAAGGGCGGCGCACACGCGATGAGCGACATGTTCCCCAGGGTCGGCATGCTTAAGCAGGGCTACCGCGTCGAGCAGGTGGACGGCTACTTCGAGACCGCCCACGAGATCTACGACGCCGGCGAACTGGCCGAGATGGACTCCGAGGGGGTGCGCACCGTCGCCTTCGACATCGTCCACGGCGGCTACCGGCCCGACGCCGTCGACGCCGCGCTGGACCGGCTCGAGGCCGCCTTCCTGCAGCGCCGCCGCGCCGAGTACGTGGCCACCAACGGCCGCAAGGCCTGGATGGACCAGGTGGCCCAGTTGGCCACCACCCTGTACCCGCGGCTGCTGCGCCCGGCCGGTGAGCGCTTCGCCCCCGCCGCCCGGCGGGGGTACGAAAAGGAGGCCGTCGACGCCCTCATGGACCGCATTGCCGCCTACTTCGACTCCGACGGCGCCCTGACCTCCACCCAGGTGCGTGCCGCCGTCTTCCCCGCCGCCCGCGGGGACAAGGCCTATGACGAGGCCAGCGTCGACCGCTTTCTCGCCCGGACCGTCGAGGTCCTGCTGTCGGTGGAGTAGGGCACACCATGACCGCAACCGCTTCGGGTGATCCCGCGCGCGCCGTCGTCCTGCTCGGCTCCACCGGTTCCATCGGCACCCAGGCCCTCGAGGTCATCGACCACCTGGCCGCCCACCCCGGCGCCCCGGGTGAACCCGGCCGGGTCCCGGCGCCGCGCGTGTCCGGTTTGGCCGCCGGCGGCGGCCGCCTGGAACTGCTGGCCGAGCAGGCTGTCGCCCACCGCGTGCCCCGCCTGGCGGTGTCCGCCTCCGCCGGCGACGTCGTACCCCGGCTGCGCGCGGCCCTCGCCGACGCCGCCGCCCGTGCGGGCCGGCCCGACCCCGTCACCGCGATCCTCGCCGGCCCCGGCGCCGCCACCGAGCTGATTCAGGCCGCCGGCGTGGGGGAGGGGGACGTGGTCCTCAACGGGATCACCGGCTCGGTCGGCCTGGCCCCCACCCTGGCCGCCCTGCGCTCCGGCGCCACCCTCGCGCTGGCCAACAAGGAGTCCCTGGTGGTCGGCGGTGCCCTGGTCAAGCGCGCCCTGCGCCGTCCCGGACAGGTCGTGCCCGTCGACTCCGAGCACTCGGCCATCGCCCAGGCCCTGCGCGCCGGCGTCCACGAGAAGGGGCTGACCAGCCCCGACGTCACCGGCCGCAGCGAAGTGCGACGGCTGATCCTGACCGCCTCCGGCGGGCCCTTCCGCGGCCGTACCCGCGCCGAACTCGCGGGCGTCACCGCCGCCCAGGCCCTGAACCACCCCACCTGGGCGATGGGCCCCGTGGTCACCGTCAACTCCTCCACCCTGGTCAACAAGGGGCTGGAGCTGATCGAGGCGCACCTGCTGTTCGACGTCGACCCCGCCGACATTACCGTGGCCGTACACCCCCAGTCCGTGGTCCACTCCATGGTCGAGTTCATCGACGGCGCCACCATCGCCCAGGCCTCCCCGCCGGACATGCGCCTGCCGATCGCGTTGGGCCTGACCTGGCCGCACCGCCCCGACCTGGCCGGCCTGGTCCGGCCCCAGCCCTGGACCGATCCCACCGCCTGGGCCTTCGAGCCGCTCGACGCCGATACCTTCCCGGCCGTGGACCTGGCCCGCGCCGCCGTGGCCGCCTCACCCACCCACCCGGCCGTCTTCAACGCCGCCAACGAGCAGGCCGTCGCCGCCTTCCTGGACGGGCGCCTGCGCTGGCTGGACATCGTCGCCATCGACGCCGCCGTGCTGGAGGCCCACACCGGGCACGCCGACCCCGGCCTCGATGACGTGCTGGCCGCCGACGCCTGGGCGCGCGCCCGCGCCGACGAGCTGATCGCCGCCCGTACCCGCTGACCAGGAGACCCCTTGAGCCATACCCTTGCCTACATCCTGGGCATCGTCATCCTCATCATCGGCATCGGCCTGTCCGTCGCCCTGCACGAGTTGGGCCACATGCTGCCCGCCAAGCACTTCGGCGTGAAGGTACCCGAGTACTTCATCGGCTTCGGCCCCAAGCTGTGGTCCACCCGCCGCGGTGAGACCGAGTACGGCATCAAGGCCATCTGGCTGGGCGGCTACGTGCGCCTGCTGGGCATGCTGCCGCCCGCCCGCCCCGGCCACCCGGACAAGCCCGGCTCCATGGTCGCCGAGGCGCGCGCGGAGTCCCTGGACGAGCTCGGCCCCGACGAGCAGGACCGCGCCTTCTACCGCCTGAGCGTCCCGAAGAAGCTGCTGGTCATGGCCGGCGGCATCCTCACCAACCTCGCCCTGGGCGTCATCTGTCTGACCGTCGCCCTGGGGGTGATCGGGCAGCCCGCCTACACCGCCACCCTCGCGTCGGTGTCCGAATGCGTCTCCTCCGACATCGACGCCGGCGCCGCGTGCACCGACGCCGACCCCACCTCCCCGGCCGCCGCGGCCGGATTGCAGGTAGGCGACACGATCGTGTCCTGGGACGGTGAGCCCACCGCCACCTGGGCCGAGGTGCAGGCGGCCATCGCCGCCTCCGGCACCGAGCCGGCCGACGTCGTCGTCGAGCGCGATGGGCAGGCGCTGACCCTGACCATCACGGCCGTGGAGGTGCCCCGCACCGTCTACGACGCCGAGGGCAACCCCGCCACCGACGCCTCCGGAGAGGTGATTACCGAGCCGCGCCCGTATGTGGGCATCGGCCCCTCGCTGGGAACGGTGCGCACCCCGGCCGGGGAGATCCCGCGGGTGGTGGGTGACGCAGTCGGACAGACCCTGAAGGCGATCGTGACCCTGCCGGCGGGCCTGTACCACGCCGTCGCCGCCGGACTGGGCCTGGAGGAGCGCAACGCCGAGGGCCTGGTCAGCCTGGTCGGGGTGGGGCGCATCGCCGGGGAGGTGTCCAGCGCTGGCACCGGCACGGATATGGGTCTGCCCTTCTCGGTGCGCCTGTTCTCCATGCTCAGCCTGCTCGGCTCGCTGAATCTGGCCCTGTTCGCCTTCAACCTCATTCCGCTGCTGCCGCTGGATGGCGGGCACGTCGCCGGCGCCTGCTGGGAGGGCATCCGTCGCCTGTGGGCCCGCGCTCACGGCAACCCCGATCCCGGCTACGCCGATACCGCCAGGATGCTGCCGGTCGGGCAGGTCGTCTTCTACCTGCTGATTCTCATGGCCGTGCTACTCATCTGGGTTGACATCGTCGCGCCCATTTGAGCGGTGGGCGGCGCGGGCTGCGGAAACGCCGCCCCGGGAGGCGAATCGCACCCCGGTGTGAGCCGGCCACCACGGCGACCGGGCTCGCCCGGTGCCATACTGTGAGGCGTGACAGAAGCGATCGCCCTAGGCATGCCAACCGTGCGTGAGGAGCCCCCGGTGCTGGCGCCCCGCAAGCCCACCCGCAAGATCCGCGTCGGTGACGTGGAGGTCGGGGGCGGAGCCCCCATCTCCGTGCAGTCGATGACCACCACCAAGACCCACGACGTGGGGGCGACCCTCCAGCAGATCGCGGAACTGACGGCGGCCGGCTGCGACATCGTGCGGGTCGCCTGCCCCACGGACAAGGACGCCGAGGCCCTGCCGATCATCGCCAAGCAGTCGCGCATCCCCGTCATCGCCGACATCCACTTCAACCCCAAGTACGTGTTCGCCGCCATCGAGGCCGGCTGCGGGGCCGTGCGCGTCAACCCCGGCAACATCCGCAAGTTCGACGACAAGGTCGCCGAAATCTGCAAGGCCGCCTCCGACCACGGCACCTCCCTGCGCATCGGCGTCAACGCCGGCTCCCTGGACCCGCGCCTGCTGAAGAAGTACGGCAAGGCCACCCCCGAGGCCCTGGTGGAGTCCGCCGTCTGGGAGGCCGGCCTGTTCGAGGAGTGCGGCTTCCACGACTTCAAGATCTCCGTGAAGCACCACGACGTGGTCACCATGGTGCAGGCCTACCAAATGCTCAGCGAGCGCGGCGACTGGCCGCTGCACCTGGGCGTGACCGAGGCCGGCCCGGCATTTCAGGGCACCATCAAGTCCTGTGCCGCCTTCGGCATCCTGTTGGCGCAGGGCATCGGCGACACCATTCGCGTGTCCCTGTCCGCCCCGCCCGTGGAGGAGGTCAAGGTCGGCACCAAGCTGCTGGAGTTCATGGGGCTGCGCGAACGCAAGCTGGAGATCGTCTCCTGCCCGTCATGCGGGCGCGCCCAGGTGGACGTGTGGTCGCTGGCCGAATCCGTGGAGGAGGGGCTGAAGGACGTGTCCGCCCCGCTGCGCGTGGCCGTGATGGGCTGCGTCGTCAACGGCCCCGGTGAGGCCCGCGAGGCCGACCTCGGCTGCGCCTCGGGCAACGGCAAGGGCCAGATCTTCGTGCGCGGCAAGGTCATCAAGACGGTTCCCGAGGACCAGGTGGTGGACACGCTGCTGGAGCAGGCCCAGATCATGGCCGAGCAGATGCGCTCCGAGTTCGGCGAGGCGGCTCTGGCCGGCACCTCACCGAGTGTGGTCGCCAGCGTCTGAGCCCCGCCGTAATGCCCCGATTCCTGCAACCGCCCGCATCCGCGTGAACCTGTTCGGCCGCCGCCCGACGTCGCCGCTCACCCCGCTCGACCCGGCCCAATTGGACGGGCTGCTCGAGTTGTGCGCCCTCGACCCGGTCGCCGGCGTCGCCCTGGCGCACCAGGTGCTGCGCTGGCCCAGTTGGGCGCGCGGGGATGTGGTGGTCGCCGCCGACCCCTGGCGGACTGTGGCCGGCGCCTGGGCCACCGGCTCACTCATGCCCTTCGGCCTGGCCGCCCGGCCGGAGTTGGGACACCCGGGCGCCGGGGACGAGGTGGCCCGCGCGCTCGCGGACCACGCCTTCCGGCGCCTGACTCGCCGCGGCTCGGTGGCCGGACCGGTGGCGGACGTCGCCGCCGTGTGGGAGCACCTGGCGGCGGCCGGCATGCGCTCGCGGGAGGAGCGCTGGGAGCAGCCGCTGCTGGTGGCGCCGCGGGGGACGGGCGGCACGTTGGCGGCCGACGCCCTGGCACGGCGCCCGGAACTGGCCTGGGTGGCGGCGGGGGTGCATCGGGCGGCGCCGACGGAGGAGGCGCTGGTGCTGCCGGCGAGCGTGGCGATGTTCACCGGCGAGCTCGGCTACGACCCGACCACCTCCGGGTCCTCCTACGCCCGGCACGTCGGCTGGCTGGTGGGTTCCGGCCGCAGCTATGTGCTGCTCGACGACGGCGCCGGCGGTCCCGTCGGGCAGGATGCGGTTGCCGGCGGGGGAGCCGCCGTGGCCTTCAAGGTCGACGTGGGCTCCCTGTGGCTGCGGCCGGGCGGCTCGGTGGCGCAGTTGACCGGTGTGTGGACCCGCCCGGACCTGCGCGGGCGCGGCATCGGCTCGGTGGCGCTCGCAGCCGTGGTGGACGCGGTGCGCCGCGACCACGTGGGTGCCGACGGTGCGGTGAGCCTGTACGTGAACTCCTTCAACGCTGCCGGCCTGGGGCTGTACCACGGTCTGGGCTTCAGACGCGTGGGCACCTTCGCCACCGTGCTGCTGTGAGGGAGAGCGCGCCTGTGCGTGTTTTCTGCCGCAGGAGTGTTGGCCTCATTGCTTGTGAGCGAGTCTGTTGGCGTCCCCCAATCTGTTCGACTCTTCCTGATGCCGCAACATGCGCACTATTTCACCTAGTGACCGAGCGATGTTTACGAGCGTGCAGGTTCCAACAATGATACCGATGAAAACAACTAGATCCTGGATTAGAGTCCAGTAGTCAACCCAAGTCGTCATGGCTCCTCGACACCCTCCTTTGTCCCGATTCCGTCAGTGCTCAGTAGTAGGACGACGTTGTGAGATGTGAACCGTACGATGTGACGTACATTCCCCTGGTGTGGGTTCCCTAACCGCCGTAACTAGCGAAGTCTCCGAGGACGAGAATTCTGTTCGAGGCGACTCGCTGAGCGCGGAAGGAGCCACCGCCATAGGTCGCATCACCGCCTGCGCCCCAGAAATTAGTGATCCGTGACCCGTAGCTTGGCTAGATGCCGTATACTCCTGGTCGGCAGTGAAGGAGCCGTCGGCATAGATCTTGACGTGAATGATAGATGTGCCCGATGTTCTGTCCTCTGTAATGATGGGAGCGCTTCCCTCCTTGTCGGCGTCAAGCGTCTCGTCGTTCTTGACCTTGTCGATCGCGTACTGCTGCAGTTCGGATGGAACCCCGTATGAGGTCAACCAGTCCCGCGGTGCTTGTTCATCGGCGGTTGTCGCGGCTTGGCTCGGCGGCGCGAGCAGTGCCAGGCAGAATACGGCAATCAATGCGGCAATCTTGATGGGGGGCACATGATGATCTCCTTCGACGTTGAAGTGGCGAGAAATACCCCACATATAGAGTATAGCATGCAACTGTCAACTGTGGGTATGGAATCGGTGAGTGGATGCGGGAAGACGTCGAGGTCGTGTTATATAGGTCATTTGAGCCAGTGATCGATGCTGGCGATGTGGGTGGTGGCTCGGTAGCGTACGGCGAGTTTGTCGTACCTGGTGGCCATGGCCCGGTTCTGCTTGAGCTCGCCGAAGCAGCGATCTACGGCGTTGCGGTCCTTCTGTTCTCACGCCACCCGTGATATCCCGAAGGCCTCACCCTATCCCGCACACCACGCCGACTTGCACAACACGACCTAAAGCAACACGTTCACACCGATAATCGGGCGCTTCCGGTTTGCGGGTGTGAGGTCCGGCCGGGGCTGTGGTGTGGGGTGGTGGTCGGGGAGATGCGGTCGTGCTCGGGTCGGCGGGGACGTCGTCGGGCCGCCGAGGACGCTCTCCCGTGAGGCGTCCTCGAGGGCCGGGGCGTGTCCTCTAGCAACCCCGCCAGGCCATCCGGACCGGCTCGTCGTGCTTGTGGATGTGGCGGCCGACGTGTCTCCGGGCGAGGAAACCGGTGAGCCTGCCGGTTCACCACGGTGACCGCCGCCCAGCTGTCACTGATTGCACCACTTTACCTGCCCGGACACGAGCCACCTAGCGCACATCGTTGAAATCATGCGGTTCTGTCGACCAAGGTTCCGGCA
>NZ_QMIN01000017.1:0-29689 GCF_003287795.1 Actinomyces sp. Z5 | reverse complement strand
CGACGCCCTGAACCTACTCACCCTACTAGGCGGCACCACCGACATCACCGACGCGGCCAACGCCGGAGCCGCAGCCTCCACCGACCTGTTAACCATCACCACCAACACCAACGGCCAACACACCATCACCCACACCCCCACAACCACACCTCAGCCCAACCCCACCATCCCCACAGGCACCCCCGGCCTACCCGCACCCATCTACACCAATGCGTTCAACGCAGGCCTCATCAACAACCCACCAGACCCCAACACCGCCACCTGGTACGCCACAGACACCAACGGCGCCCACCACGTTATATTGGAAACTAACGAACAGCAAAGGAACTTCTACACCTGGGTAACCGACGGATCCGGAAACAGCCTCGACGTCAAACACGTCATGAACCGAATCGGTATTAACGGCAATCCAGAAAGATGGCGCACCACCGACGATTTTAAGGAATACTACGGTGGTGACGACTGGTGAAACACACCGACACCGCCCCACGAAGCCGGGAAATCAGGCCAATACAACGCTGGCTGGCAATCGTGCTCACCATCACGGTCCTGTGCGCCGGGGCCCTGGCCTGGTGGCGCCCATGGGACCAGCCGGAGGAGATGCCGGTGCCGCCGGAGGCCGTATGCCAGGACGTCTACAACACCGCCGAGCTCGACCGAATCCTTGGCAGCAGTATCGGCAGCTCCACGATACAGAGCTACGGCGGTTGGGATAGGCGTTGTACTGTTTCGTCGGGCAGGCCACCGGCTACGGATGCCAGAGGCTACGAAATGTATGGCACCATCGCGTTCATCGAATACTGGCACGACAATGAGTACGACGCCGGAAACGGTTACAAGTGGACCGATGAGACCATGGCGGCGGACACCGACAACGGAGTCCAGAAACTCAACACCCCCGAACTAGAGGGCAACAGCTACCTCTGGGTAATGCAGATCGGCTCGGAGAACTATGTGCATGGCATCTGGTTCGGGAACGGCTTCACCATTGCCGTCGTCCTGGGCGACCCAGGAGGCAGCCTTGACGGCCCCAAAACCACCCAGGAGGCCATGGCCGTCATGCCCGAGCTGCTGACCTACGTCGGCACCCAAGCGCAGGAACACCACGCCATTCCAAACCCCAACCCCAGCCAAGACCCCGGCACCCCCGAAACCTCTGACGCCGTCAATACTCCTGCCGCGGCCCCGATGACCGCCAACGACCAACCCACCAGCACCCCGTCCGCATAATGACACAAGCGCAAGCGATCCACAGCTACCTTCGGTACGACAAGTAGAGATTAGCCGGCGCCTTATGGTTGTTTGGTGGGTATGGTGTTTAGGGCCTGGATCTCCGCCACCGGGATGCTGGTGGTCGTGGACGTGGTATGCGTGTCCATGGTTCCGGCGGCGCCGTCGGTGGCCGTGTAGGTGATCGCGTAGGACACTTTGATGTCTACCGGAGTCACACCGTCCTTGAAGTGCGCACTGGACCGGTCGAACACGATCAGGCAGTCCGTACCCTTGGCGTCATTGTCCTCACTCCAGGGGATGCCGAAGCCGGTGCACGTGGCAGTGCCATCCTTGGGCTGCAGGGTCAGCATCGAGGCCGTGGCGGTGATCGTGGCGGTGGTAGACCCCGCCGTAGCCGTCACCTGCACCTCCTTGGGGGTATCACCCGTGGCCCACACCCAGGTATCCATACCCACAATCGTGGCCCCCACATCCCCAACCATCGGGTTATACGAGATCGTCGCCGTAGGGATCGTCACCGCATCCCAGGCGGCCTGCGCCAACGTCGCCCCATCCACCTCCGGAACGGGAGCAGACTCGCCTGCGGGAACCCACACCGGGCTATTTTCCGCATAGTACGCCTCAGCGATATCGCCAATGCTGCGCTCGTCATCGTCGGCCATATACTTCGACGAGCACGTCGGCATATACCAGCGCCCTTCCGTGTCATCCGCGTGCAACCGGTAGTCGGGGTAGTCTAGTTTCTGCTCCTCCACACTCTTCCCATCAAAGTTCAAGTTCCGGGTATCCTCGTCCGCCTCACCGGAGTCGAACCACTCAGCCACCTCCGCCCCCGTACTGCCCTCCTGGTACCAGCACACCGGATGCACCGCAGCCGTCACCGACTGCGACGACACCGTAGCGCCACCCGAACCAGACCCGTCCGCAGCAGCCGACACAGACTCCACCTCCACACTCATCGTCACCGAACCATCCCCGCCAGATGACACCGAACCAGATGACAAACCAGTGTCATTATTCCCGATACCTTTAGCCTGCGCAGGGGCCACAACAGAGGCCAGGCTGATAACTAACGCCATCACAGCCGCCGAAACACGTCTATCGATCATCATAACTCACACCGCACACTCATTAGTGGATAGAGTCTGTTCGCCTGACACTTTCCAGGTTCCATCCTCATTGATCATAGTGATTAGCGTTTCATAGCGCCCTTGGAGGACTTCAGGGTTACTGACATCATTACCCTGAGCATCGTAGGCGGTCAGCGCCGATTGGTCCCCACAAGTGACAACTTCCGCCTGAGCGTTCTTAGAATATGGCGATGTTATGAGTACGGAAGCAATCGCAATCCTCAGTCCACCCTCAACGATCTCTCCACTAGAAGCTTCGTAATTGTTTACGATTATCTGATATTCTTCGTCGGTGGTGAGTGGTTCGGCGTTTTCTACGCCGGTTCCGGTGAACCAGATGTTCCAGGTGACCTGGTCGTAGTTGACGAAGGCCTTCAGGACTTCAGTCTGCTGCTCATCCAGATCCTCGGGGATGGAGGTAACTTCGTAGCGCTCGGTGGACAGCGACTCCGCCGTCACCACACCCGCAGCCTCCGCGGAAGCAGCAGCCGCGGACTCAGACGCCTCCGCCGACGCCGCAGCCTCCGGATCATAGGTGGGGATACCCAAGGGGTTGTCGTCCGACTCAGACGAACACGCCACCACCGGCGCACAGGCCAGCAGCAGCGCCGCCGCACCAACAGCGGCACGGCGCAACCTTGGAGAACCGGGCAGGAAACCAAGCATGACCAACTCCTCCGCGGGCCCTCACAGGTCGCACTCGCAATCAACGTCATCAGGATGTTATAGAGTCTCACACGCCCGTAGATCACACGCAAGCAACAACGGCGGCAGGCACACGCCCCAGCACCCTTGACACTCGCCCGGGACCGGACTAGCGTTGCCGATGTTGAAACGGTTCACACCGTTGGCGCCGCGAAACCAGCGGCGCAAGACTCGAACAAGGACGTTCCATGACCGACTCCCCCAGCGCCGACGCCTCCACCGCGGGCACCTCCGCGCAGGCAGCCCTCACCGAGCTGCTGAGCACGACCACCGCCCGCTCCCCTCACCGCTGCTGCTTCCTGCTGCACGTACGTCCGGACCGGCTCACCGAGTACGTCGAGGTCCACCAGCACGTGTGGGAGGAGATGCGCCAGGCCCTGACTCGCTGCGGATGGCGCAACTACTCGCTGTTCCTGCGCCCCGAGGACGGGCTCGTCGTCGGCTACTTCGAATCCGACGACGTCGACGCCGCCCAGTCCGCCATGAGCGACGAAGAGGTCAACACCCGCTGGCAGAAGGAGATGGCCCAGTACTTCGTCCAGCCCGACGGCGGCACCAACGAGATCCTGCCCCAGTACTTCTACCTTCCCTGACGCCCCCGCCCGCCCCCGTCCCCCACGATTCAAGGAGGAACCCGTGGCACGCAAGCCACTAACCGGCTGGAAGGCGACCGCCGCCGTCTCCATGTCGAACTACATCGACTCCGGCTCCATCATCGCCATCGCCACCTCGCTCGGCTTCTGGAGCGCCGCCTACTTCCCCGACGACGACGGCACCATCGCGGGTCTGCTCGCCGCCTTCAGCTCCAACGCCTTCGGCGCCGCCATCGGCGCCCTGATCGGCGGCCCGCTGTGCGACAAGTACGGGCGCAAGTTCATCTACACCTATGACCTGCTGCTGTATGCGCTCGGCGGCCTGATCGTCGTCTTCACCGCCAACCTGCCGATGCTGTTCACCGGCTTCGTCATCATCGGCCTGGCCGTGGGCGCCTCCGTCCCCGCCGGCTGGACCTACATCGCCGAGTTCGCCCCCACCGGGCAGCGCGGCAAGCACATCGGCGCCACGCAGCTGGCCTGGTCCTTCGGCCCGTTCATCGGCTACGGCCTGGCCGCCGCCCTCGCCCCGCTGGGCCTGCTCGGCAGCCGCATCATCTTCGCCCACCTGGTCGTGATCGCCCTGGTCACCTGGTACATCCGGCAGGGGCTGGAGGAGTCCGAGACCTGGCAGAACGCCAAGGGCGGCGCCCAGGCCAAGCCGCCGTCGATGTGGGCCGCCTTCCGCAAGCTGTTCAACCGTCGCGTGAACATCACCGCCCTCATCTTCCTGGCCGTCATCTACACCTGCTGGAACCAGGCCGCCTCCCAGAACGGCATCTTCCTGCCCACGATCCTCAGCTCCATGGGCTACGAGACCCTCCAGACCGACCTGTTCTCCATGCTGTCATGGGGCTTCGTCATCGTCTCCACCTTCGTCTTCATGAACCTGGTGGACCGCGTCCCCTACCGGTGGCACTTCCTGGTAGGCGGGCTGGCGGCCATCGTCTCCTGGATCATCCTGGTCTTCGGTCCCTCCGACGCCGCCTGGACCGCCTTCGGCTACACCATCGTGTGGGGCCTGTCCGCCGGCCCGTCCGCCCAGGCCTTCTACTCGGTGTGGTCCCCCGAGCTGTTCGCCACCCCGTACCGCTCGGCCGCTCAGGGCATCGTGTTCTTCGCGGTTCGCCTGGCCTCCGGCCTGATCTCACTGATATTCCCGGTCATCCTCAAGTGGGAGGGCGGCCTGATGATCGACGGCCTGATCCTCATCGGCTTCCTCGTCGTCTCCACCCTGGTGGGCACCATCGGCGCCCCCAAGACCCAGGGCAAGTCCCTGGAGGAGATCGAGTTGGAACGCTACGGCGAGCGCGTCACCAACGCCAACGCCTGATCACCCATGGCCCGGTCCACCGGCCGGGGCCGCAACAACCCATCACCATCCGAACCAACACATTCAAGAAACGGAGAGAAACCATGACCGCATCGGTTCCCTCGCTGTCCGACCTCAGCGATGAGGCCCGCAGCCTCCTGAAGACCCAGTCGATCGAACTGCCCAGCTGGGCATTCGGCAACTCCGGCACCCGCTTCCGCGTGTTCACCACCGCCGGCGTACCCCGCGACCCCTACGAGAAGATCGACGACGTCGCCCAGGTCAACAAGTACACCGGCGTCACCCCCCGCGTGTCCCTGCACATTCCGTGGGACAAGGTGGACGACTACGAGGCGCTGCGCAAGCACGCCGAGGACCAGGGCGTCACCATCGGCAACATCAACTCCAACGTCTTCCAGGACGAGGACTACAAGCTCGGCTCCCTGACCAACTCCAATGAGCGCATCCGCCGCAAGGCAATCGACCACCACCTGGAGTGCATCGACATCATGCGCGCCACCGGCTCGCCGGCCCTGAAGATCTGGCTCGCCGACGGCACCAACTACCCCGGCCAGGACTCCATCCGCGCCCGCCAGGATCGCCTGGCGGACTCCCTGGCGGAGATCTACGCCGCCCTCGACGACGACCAGGAACTGGTGCTGGAGTATAAGTTCTTCGAGCCGGCCTTCTACCACACCGACGTGCCGGACTGGGGCACCAGCCTGGTGCACTGCCTGGCACTGGGAGACCGCGCCAAGGTCGTGCTCGACACCGGCCACCACGCCCCCGGCACCAATATCGAGTTCATCGTCGCGCAGCTGCTGCGGCTGGGCCGCCTGGGCGCCTTCGACTTCAACTCGCGCTTCTACGCCGACGACGATCTGATCGTGGGTGCCGCCGACCCCTACCAGCTGTTCCGCATCATGAACGAGATCGTCTCGGCCGGGGCGCTCGCCCCCGACTCCGGTGTCAACTTCATGCTCGACCAGTGCCACAACCTGGAGGAGAAGATCCCCGGCGAGATTCGTTCGGCCACCAACGTGCAGGAGGCGACCGCCAAGGCGCTCCTGGTGGACCGCGAGGCCCTCGACCAGGCGCAGCGCGCCGGCGATGTCCTGGCCGCCAACGACATCCTGGTTGACGCCTTCAACACCGACGTGCGTCCGCTGCTGGCGGAGCTGCGCGAGGCCCAGGGGCTGGCCCCCGACCCGATGAAGGCCTTCCTCGAGTCCGGCTACCTGGACAAGATCCGTTCCGAGCGCGTCGGCGGCACCGCCGCCGGCTGGGGAGCCTGAGAGAGGTGCCGACCATGACCAACGCCCGCCCCATCCACGTCGGGGCCGTCGACCTGGGCGCCTCCTCCGGGCGCGTCATGGTCGGCACCATCGCCGACGGCCGCATCGAACTGACCGAGACGCGCCGCTTCGCCAACGGGCCCATTCCCCTGCCGGGCCCCGGCGGCGAGCGCCTGTACTGGGACGTGCTGCACCTGTGGGATGAGATCCGCCAGGGTCTGCTCGCCGCCGTGCGCGACGTCGGCCCGCTGTCGGCCGTCGGTATCGACACCTGGGGCGTCGACTACGGACTGCTCGGCCCCAGCGGCCTGTTGGCCGGACAGGTGAGTGCCTATCGCTGTCCCCGCACGCGGGGCGTGCCCGAGGAGGTCTTCGCGGCCATCCCCGCCCCCGAGATGTATTCGGTCAACGGCCTGCAGGTGCAGGACTTCAACACGCTCTTCCAGCTGGTGGCCGAGTCCCGCGACGGCGGCCTGCCCCGTGCCACACCGGCCGACGGGGGCGTCGTCTCGGCCGCAGGCGCAGGCTCCGCCCAGCGCACCATGCTGCTGTTGCCGGACCTGTTCACCTATTGGCTCACCGGCAGGCCGGTCGCCGAGATCACCAACGCCTCCACCACCGGCCTGGTCGACGCCCGGGAGCGCGCCTGGTCCGCGCCACTGCTTGAGCGGCTGCACACCGAGCTCGGTGTGGACCTGGACGGCGTGCTGCCGGAGGTCGTGGAGGCCGGCACCGTCGTCGGGCCGGTACGCCGCGACGTCGTCGATGTCTTCGACCCTGACGGTCGCCCGACGCCGGTGGTCGCCGTCGGCTCCCACGACACCGCCTCCGCGGTCGCCGCCGTGCCCGCGGCCGGAAGCGACTTCGCCTACATCTCCTGCGGCACCTGGTCGCTGGTCGGACTCGAGCTGGACGCACCGGTGCTCACCGAGGCATCTCGGGCCGCAAACTTCACCAACGAGCTCGGCGTGGACGGTACGGTCCGCTACCTGAAGAACGTCATGGGGCTGTGGGTGTTCAACGAGGCCGTGCGCACCTGGCGCGAGCAGGGCCTGGAGCTGTCCTACCGGGAGCTCGATGCGGCCGCCGAGGCCGCCGACCCGCTGCGCACCGTCGTCGACATCAACGATCCGGTCTTCTTCAATCCCGGCGACATGGCCGCCCGCATCGACGACTTCGCCATCCGCACCGGCCAGCCGCGCCCGCGCAGTGTGGGCGAGTACGTGCGCTGCATCGACGACTCCCTGGCTCTGGCCTACCGGCGCGCGATGCGTGAGGCGAGCGAGCTGTCCGGCAAACGCGTCGGCGTGCTGCACATGGTCGGCGGCGGCATCAGCAACCGGCTGTTGTGTCAACTGGCCGCCGACGCCACCGGGTTGAAGGTGGTGGCCGGGCCCGCCGAGGGCACCGCTCTGGGCAACATCGTCGTCGCCGCCCGCGGCGCGGGGCTGATCGAAGGCGACCTGACCGCACTGCGAAAGCTGGTGGGCGCCTCCTGCGACATCACCGAGTACGCCCCCGACCCGGCCGCGGCCGCCGGGTGGGACGCCGCCGAGCGGCAGCTATTCGGCTAAACCACACCCCGCCCGCGCCCCACGCACCATCCGCCAACTACACGGAGAAGACCCATGACCGACGCTCCCGGCGTCGCCCCGCCCACGCCGCAGCCCACCACTACCCGCGACGGCGTGCCCGTCGCCCCGCTGGCGGGCGGCTTCCTACCGCCCTACGCCGAGCGAGTGCACCTGATCGCCGACTTCCCGGCCCCGAGCGCCGAGGATCTGGCCGCCGCCGACCCCGCCGCGACCGCCGGGGCGCCCTTCGCCGCGGAGGCCCTGACAGCCATGGAGGCGTGGGAAGCGCCCTTCGGGGAGCCGGAGCCCACTCACACGCTCGTCGAGGACCGCGAGCTGCCGGGCCCGCACGGGCCGATACCGGTGCGCATCTACCGCCCCGAACCCGGCTGGGCCCCGCCCACACCCTCTCCGGCCACGGAATCGGGCCTGCGCGCCGGACTGGTGTGGTACCACGGCGGCGCCTTCATGGGCGGCGACCTGGACATGCCCGAGGCCGACGCCGTCGCCCGCGGCCTGGCCACCCGCACCGGGGCGAGCGTCGTCTCGGTCTTCTACCGGCTGTGCACCGGCGGCGTTCACTACCCGGTCCCGCACGACGACGCCTACGCCGCCTACCAGTGGGTGCGCGGGCACGCCGCCGAGTTCGGCATCGACGCCGCTCGCATCGCCGTCGGCGGTGCGAGCGCGGGCGGGAACCTGGCCGCCGGGGTGACGCTGCACGGCATCGACGACGACGCCGCCCCCTGGCAGGCGCTACTCGCCTACCCGGTGGCGCACGGCGGGCACTGGCCCAGCCCCAGCGAGGAACTGGCCGCCCGCCTGGAGCAGATGCCGCAGATCCTGCGCTTCCCCACCGACATGATGGCGGCGATGAACACCAACTACCTCGGCGCCCCACTCGACGCCGGCGCGGGCGCACCCGCCTATGCCTTCCCCGGGGACGTGGTCGATGCCGCCCGCCTGGCGGGCTGGCCTGCCACCTACATCGAGAACTGCGAGAACGACGACCTGCGCGCCTCCGGTGAGGCCTTTGCCCGCCAGCTGCGGCAGGCGGGGGCCGACGTCGAGGTGCTCACCTGCGCGGGCGTGCCCCACGGGCACCTCAACGCCGTCGGCTCGCCGCTGACCGCCGCCAGCTTGGACCGCTTCGCCGCAAGGCTGACCCGCCCGGTCTGAAACGGCCACCCCCGACGGGGTACGAGCGCTCCGCCGCACTCATCCACAATCTTCCAAGAACACCGATCGGAAAGGACAACCACCGTGACCACCATGTCCCTGTCAGAGATCCTCGCCCAGATGGGCGCCGCCGGACGCCGCCTTGACCACATGGGCGCCGTCGAGGCCGGCGCCGGCAACATCTCCGTGTCCATCAATGCCACGGCCGAACAACTGGGCCTGACCGACCGCTTCCCGCAGGTCGCCCCCGGCACCGAGCTGCCCCTGCCCGCCCCGGCGCTGGCCGGCCGCACCGTACTGGTGACCGGCTCGGGCTGCCGCCTGCGCGACGTCGCCGCATCCCCGGAGGCGAACGTATCCGCCTTCGTCGTGGACGAGGGCGGCGTCACCGGCACCTGGTACACCCACCCCGACCGCGCCTACGTGCGCCCCACCAGCGAGTTCAACTCCCACCTGGCGGTCCACAACGACCAAGTGGCTCAGCGCGGTGTGGACTTCCAGGCCGTCATCCACGCCCAGCCGCCCTACCTGGTCCAGCTCTCCCACATCAAGGACATCCGCAACACCGCGGACTTCAACCGCCGCATCCTGCGCTGGGAGCCGGAGACGATCGTGCAGCTGCCCCAGGGCATTGAGGTGCTCGACTTCATGGTGCCCGGGTCGGCCACCCTCATGGAGAACAATGTGCGCGCCCTGCGCGACCACGTGATCGTGCTGTGGTCCAAGCACGGCATCATGGTGCGCTCCGACGTCGCCCCCCTGGCCGCCGTCGACAAGGTCGAATACGCCGAGACCGGCGCCATGTACGAGGTCCGCAACATCATGGCCGGCGGCCTGGGCGAGGGCGTCACCGACGCCGAGCTGCACGCCGTCGTCGAGGCCTTCAACGTCGACACCGACCTGTTCTAGCCGCCCCGCCGTCGAGATTATCCGAACTACTTCAAAGGAGAATCCCGTGACCCACCCCGCCGCACTGGAGGCGCTGCGCGCCGCCATCGCGGAGCCGCCCATCGAGTACCGCCCGGAGCTGCGCTGGTGGCTGGCCGAGGGACTGCACACCGACGCCACCATCCGCCGCGAGATCGCCGCAGCCCACCGCCTCGGCTTCGGGGGCATGGAGTTCCTGGCCATGCCCGAGGAGAACATCGACGAGGCCCGCTACGGCTGGGGCAGTGAGGAGTGGACCCACGACTCCCACACGATCGTCGCCGAGACCACCGCCCGCGGCATGTCCTTCTCCTTCACCTCCGGCACCAACTGGTCCAACGCCAACCTGCCCACCATCACCCCGGACGACCCCGCCGCCTCCCAGGAGCTCGACGTCGAGTACGAGCCCGTCCGCGAGCGCCGTGTCGGCCTTCTGCCCCGCATCGACCTGGGCGCCGACCGCGGCGAGGGCGGACTGCCGGGATCCCGGGTGACGCCGAAGCGGCAGCACCTCGTCGCCGTCGTCGCCGCCGCCGTCACCGACTCCGGCCCAACAGCCTCCGGATTCAGCACACCCGCCTCCGACGGTGCCGCAACCCTGGCCGGGGCCGACGGTGCGGCGGGTACGACCACCGTCCAAGCACTCACACCGGTTATCGACGTCGGCACCCTCACCGACCTGACACCCCTCGTCACCGGCGACGAGGGTGCCGAGGCACTGGACTGGAGCGCCCCGGACGCGCGCGACTGGCGACTGTTCGTCTTCTGGATGCACGGGACCGGGCAGACCGCGAGCCCGTCGGCGTCCGTCAACTACACGGTCAACTACCTGGATCGTGACGGCGTCGACGCCGTAATCGACTACTGGCGCGAGGTCGTCCTTACCGACGCCCTCAAGGCGGATATCGCCCGCAATCCCCGCGCTCAGATGTACATGGACTCCTTGGAGCTGAACACCTGGGGCGAGGGCGGCATGTTCTGGGGGCGCTGCGTGGCCGAGGAGTTCCGCGCCCGCCGCGGCTACGACATCACCCCCTGGCTGCCCCTGCTGGTGCGCTCTGCACCGCTGATGGCGGTGTCCACCCGGTACCGCTTCGAACCCGACGCCGCACACGCCATCGAAGTCGCCAAGGTCCGCCACGACTACGTGGCCACCCTTACCGACCTGTACATCGAGCACATGCTCCAGCCCTTCGCCGATTTCCTGCACGAGCAGGGCATCGCGTTGCGCGCCGAGATCTCCTATGGGCTGCCCTTCGAGCTGACCCGCCCGGGCGTGGCCGTGGACGGCATTGAGACCGAGTCCCTGGAGTTCGGCTCCCAGATCGACGCCTACCGGCTCATGGCGGGGCCGGCGCACCTACTGGGCAAGCAGTACTCCTCGGAGACCGGGGCGACCACCCGCAACCACATGCTGCCCCACCGCTTCTACGACCAGATCATCAACACGCAGCTGGCGGCCGGCATCACCAAGACCGTCCTGCACGGCTGGTCCAGTCCCGCCGGCGCCGAGGGCAGCACCGAGTGGCCCGGCCATGAGGGCATGCTGCCCATGTTCTCCGAACGCTTCGACACGCGCCAGCCCGCCGCCGAGTTCTATCCGCTGTGGAACCGGGCCGTCGGGCGCGTGCAGCAGGTGCTGCGTCGGGGCCGTCCGCGCATCGACGTGGGCATTCTGCGCACCGACCACTTCACCGACAACTCCTCCGGCATGATGTTCTACGACGGCGAGCGCCGCATTCCGGACGAGGTCGCCTACGGGCGCATGTGGATGCGCGACCGCCAGAACCACTGGTGGCGTGACCTGGGTATGCAGGACGCCGGCTGGGGGTACGAGTTCTTCGACGGCTCGCTGCTGCTGCGCGACGACGTGGTCTTCGCCGACGGCGTCGTTCAGCCGGACGGGCCCGGCTACCAGGCCCTCATCGTTTACCAGGAGGCGCTCGACGCCGACGTCGCCGCCCGGCTGCTCGAATGGGCGCGCGCGGGCCTGCGGGTGCTGATCGTCAACGGGGCCAGCGAGCTCAAGCGCCTGGAGACGGGCGAGTACTTCCACTACGGGGCCACGGCCGCCCGCACGCCCGGACTGGACGGGCGCGACGCGGAGCTGGCCGCGACCATGGCGGCGCTGAAGGTGCTGCCGAGCGTCGCCGAGGTGGATGAGCCCGCCCGCGCCGTGGAGGCGCTGCGAGCGCTGGGGGTGATCGGCTACCACGAGTTCGCCGTCCCGAATCAGAACGTGCTCGCCTACGAGCGCATCGACGGGGACCTGACCCATGTGTACGTCTACCACTTCCTGTACGAGACCGAGGCGCCCACCCGCGTGAATATCAAGATTCCCGGCGCCGGCATCGCCTACCAACTGGACCAGTGGAGCGGCCGATTCCGCGAGCTGGGCGACGCTCACACCGAGCCGATCGGCCCCGGTCACTCCGATGTCACCGTCGTCCCAGTCCGCCTACGCCCGGGCGAGGCCGCCGTCATCACGCTCGACCGCTCGGCCGGGTACTCCCTGGGCGAGTCCGCAACTGCACCCGCAATCGTCGCCGAGCTCTCCGACTGGGACATCACGGTGGAGTCCTGGGACGCCGGCGAAGCCCAGCTGATCGAGGAGGACCGCGGCCTGGGTTACGCGACCCGCGAGGTGCTCCCCACCACCGCCGTCACCCGTCTGCGGGCCAACGGTACCGCCCTGGCACCATGGAAGGACCTGGACGGCGTCGGCCCGGAGGTCTCCGGCGTGGGCGAGTACCGCACCACGCTCAGGCTTGACGTGGTGCCGGACGGGCGTCCGGTGCTCGATCTTGGCGACGTCTGCGGCGGCCTGGGGTCGGTGAGTATCAACGGCGGCGCACCGATCGGTTTCGACACCTCGGCGCCCCGTGTGGACGTGACCGGCCTGCTGCGCACGGGCAGCAACGACGTCGTCGTGCGCGTGTCCTCCTCGCTTTCCAACCGCCTCAAGGCCCGCGGCTACTACGAACGGATTCCCGACG
Organism: Actinomyces sp. Z5; assembly: GCF_003287795.1. Classification (NCBI taxonomy): domain Bacteria; kingdom Bacillati; phylum Actinomycetota; class Actinomycetes; order Actinomycetales; family Actinomycetaceae; genus Actinomyces; species Actinomyces sp. Z5. Next base: position 16,745 of record NZ_QMIN01000017.1, on the reverse strand, counting down.
TTTCCGCGCTGCTCAGTGGTCTGCCGTACCGGCCGCACCATGTGCCGGTGCGTGACTACGGCCTGACCGGCCCGGTCCGCCTGCTAGTCGAGAACTGAGGCTCGCGCGGCGTTCCCCCTGCACGTCGGGGCGGCGCACACACCAACACTCCCCGACGCCGCCACTTCCACCGATCTCGGCGAGTCAGGGGGTCGGGGAAGCGGGTGCGGGCACAGTGGCACGCTCGACCACCCGCGCCAGCGTGGTGGGGGCAGCGGGTATCTCTGTCCCATCGAGCACTGCTCGTGCGCGGGCCGCCAGGTACTGCGCGAAGGCCACCATGTCTGGAGCCACCGTGGTCAGCGGCGGGTCGAGGAACCTGCCCAGCACCTCGTCGTCGGCTCCGATCACCGCCAGCTCGTCGGGCACGCGCAGCCCCGCGTTTCTTGCCGCCGCCACCGCCAGGCCCGCGTGCAGATCGTTGAAACAGACCACGGCGTCGACCCCGGCTTGCGACCAGTCGTGCAGAACTCCCGTGAACTCGCCAACCGCATCCTCGTCTAGAGGTCCGACGGCGTACTCGCGCGGGACGGGAAGCCCCTCCTGCTCGCAGGTCGCCAACACGGCCCGCCTGCGGGAAGCGACCAATGGTTCCAGCCCGGGCATCCGGGTGGTCAGGTAGGCGGGGCGACGCAAACCATGAGCCGCCAAATACCGCACCTGTAAGCCCGGCAACTGGCCGAGGACCAGATCGGAGAGCGGATCGCCCCGCCCGTCACGATCCACCAAGGCCGCACCCACCGCGGCGACCACGTCCGTCTCGTCCTTGTTCAGGCCCGCCGGGGCGATGACGAGTGCAGGATCCACGTGTTTGAGCACGTCGGCGATGGGCGTGTCCGAACCGCAAGAAAGGAGGGTCATCCCCCAGGAGTGAACCTCGCGGGCCAGGGCGTCGCGCAGCAGTCCGGCCAGGGAGCCCAACGGAAGCACCTCTTGGCCCGCCGACGGGATACGTCCCGAATCACGCAGTAGCACCACCCGAGAACGCCCCGAGCCGAGTGCGGCCCCTGTAGCCGACGGGACATAGCCGAGTTCGCGGGCCGCTCGGAGCACCCGCTGCCGTGTCTGTTCGGAGATGCTCTTGTCCGCACGGCGGTTGAGGACGTAGCTGACGGTGGCGCGAGAGACGCCGGCACGCCTCGCCACATCACTGCTGAGCACCCGGGCCATCCGTGCCTCCATCTGTTTGCGGGAGTTCGCGCCGACGCGTCGGGATGCCGTGGCCGCCCGCGGGATTGACAGTACACCTGGGCGCCCTGTTCGGGAGATCACACTTGCGGCGGCGCGACGGACACCCTATCGTAGGCCCCGAGGTTACCCGTGTAACCTGCTGTCAACAGTCAGATTGGACCGAATCAATGGATGATTCCTCCACGGTCGGCGCGCCCGCATTCGTCACTGAGCCCGTCAGCCCCCACGTGACGCGCATACGCGGCCCCTACGACGCACACATGTATCTCGTGACCGGAGATGAGCGGGCACTGCTCATCGACACCGGTTACGGCGTGGGCGACCTGGCCGCCCTCGTCGCCTCGCTGACCGACCTGCCGCTGACGGTCGTGCTGACTCACGGACACGTCGATCACGCCTTCGGCGCCTCGCAGTTCCCGGATGTGCGCATGCACCCCGCCGATCTGCCCGTACTCGCCGAGCATCGGCTCAAGTCCCGCCAGGTTCACGCCGATGCCGCCGCCACCCACGGACACCCCGTGTTTCTGGCTCCGGAGGTGGATCCCTCCCGTATCACCCCATTACATACGGGCGAGCGCCTGGAACTCGGCGGCCTGAGCGTCGCCGTGCTGGCCGCACCGGGCCACACCCCCGGCTCGCTGGCACTGCTGGTGGAGGAGGAGCGGGTGCTCATCACCGGGGACGTCGCCAACCAGTTCACCTTCCTGTTCCTGCCCGAGAGTTCCACGGTCACCGACTACCTCGCGGCGCTGCTGGACCTCAACGCCAGCACCACCGGCGCCTATGACCGCGTGCTCATCTCGCACGGCGCCGGCGAGATCGCCCCGACGGTGCTAGAGGATCTACTGGCTCTGGGCCGTCGAGTCCTGGCGGGAACCGACGACGGCGTCCCCTTCCACTTCGAGGACGTCGACGCCCGCATTGCCCGCGCCGTCACACCCGCCACCGACGACGGACCGCCCGCAGACGATGCCCCCAACCTCGTCTACGACCCGCAACGCCTCTGACTCAACGAGCACACCGTCCCCAAACACAACCCATATCGACATCGGCGTCGGGCCCGCACCTGGTCCGGCGCCGGCACCAAGCAGTTCAAAGGAGAACGTCACATGTCAGTGTCACTAGCAACACGCCACGACGATCCCGACGCCCGCCTCGGCTGGGTCGAGCGCGTGGGATACGGTTCCGGCCAGTTGGGTATTAACGCCATCAACGGAATTCTCGGCTCGTTCCTGACCGTGTACTTCACGAACGTCGCCTTGCTGGACGCGGCCGTCATCTCCACCATCATCGCCGTCTCCAAACTGTTCGACGGCGTCTCGGACATCATTGTCGGCAGACTGGTCGACCGGACGAAGTCGAGGCTGGGCAAGGCGCGCAGCTGGCTGCTCAGAGTATGCGTCCCGTTCGCCGTGGCGGTCATGCTGCTCTTCCTGGTGCCGCCCAACTGGCCCGGGGCCGTGAAGTACGTGTACGTGTTCGTCATGTACAACGTGGTCAACGCGGTGTTCATGACCTCGATGCTGGTGCCGTTCTACTCGATGATCTCACTGATGACGCGGAACTCCTACGAGCGCGGTCTACTGGGAAACATCCAGCAGATCTTCCAGACCCTCGGCAACGTCATCGTCAACGCCGTGTTCGTATGGTTGCTCGCGCGATTCTCCTCCGACGCCGCGAACCCCAACACCCAGCAGGCCTACACCCTGACCATGCTGTGCTTCTGCGCGGTGATGGTCCTGCTGGCCCTCGTAACCGTCTTCACCACGAAGGAGCGCGTCCACGAGGGCGGAGGGAGCTCCACCAAGGCCGCCGCCTCGGCCGGCGGCGCCGGCTTCTGGGAGAGCGTGAAGGCCCTAGTAACCAACAAGTACTGGGTGATGATGTTCGTGGCGATGCTGGCGATATTCTTCGTGATCATTTTCAACGCCGTGGGCGCCATCTACTACTGCATGTACGTCTTCTACGACATGAGCCAGTACAGCTGGTTGTCCAACTCGATGGCCATTGCACAGTTCGCCATCATGTTCGCCACCCCATTGCTCATGGCCAGATTCGGCAAGGAGAAGATCTACATCGCCGGCATCGGAATCTCGACACTGGGTTATCTGGGGTTCGGTCTGTTCGGCTTCAGCGTTCCCATCATGATCGTCTGCAACATTCTCAAGGGCCTCGGCCTGGGAATGGCCGGCGGCATGGCAATGGGCATCGTCGCCGACACGCTGACTTACGGCCGGCTTCGCACCGGCATTGATGCCGTGGGCATGGGCAACGCGGGCGTATCCGCGGCGCAGAAAATCGGCATGGGGCTGGGAACCGCGGTCTTCGGGTGGGTGCTGTCCGCCTCCGGATTCGACGGCTCCCTGGATCTGGAGGGGCTGCGCCAGCCCGAGTCGGTTACCACCGCCATCCAACTCATGTTCAACTGGATCCCGTTCACAATGTTCCTGCTCATATTCGTGGCTCTGGCGTTCTCATTCCGCCTCGAACGAGACATTGAGGCGCTGCGCGCCCAGGACGACGCGCAGGAACCTCTGGCAGCGGGCCGACCCGAGTGAACCCCGCGCCGACCAGCCTGCGCCTGAGCCCACCCGAATGACATCATGAGTTCGCGCGCACGCCCGGACGAACACAGCCGTACAAGTCCCGTCCCGGACTAAGGAGCTCCCCATGCAGATCACCCAAACCGGTCCCGCACCCGCCCCCGTCAACCTGACCGTCGACCACCAGCACGCCCCGCTCGGAGTGGCGGTGCCGCGGCCGGTGCTGTCCTGGCAGGTGCCGGGCGAGGCACCCGCGAGCGCCTACGAACTGCAGGTGCGCGGCCTCGACCCGGCCACCGGCACCGCGCTCACACCGCCGGTGTGGGCCACCGGCCGCGTGGAGATCCCCGACCCGCCCGCCTCGCCCTGGCTGCCCTACGACGGCGGGCCCCTGACCTCGGATGCGGACTACACCTGGCGGGTACGCATCTGGACCGACTCCGCCACCGACGCCGAGCCCTCGCCCTGGGCCGACTCGGCCTTCTCCACCTCCCTGCTGGACGGGGCCGACGTCGTCGCCGACTGGGTGGAGCCCACCCAGACGCCGGTGGAACTGGAGCCGGAGGCCTCCTTCGCCACCCTGTTCACCCCGCAGGAACCGGTACCGGCCGGGGACAAGCTGCATCCGGTAAAGCTCGTGCGCCAAGACCTGCCCCGTACCGACGTCGACGCCGCCCCCATCACCCGCGCCCGCCTGTACTTGAGCGCTCAGGGCGTGATCGAGGCGAGTATCGACGGCGCCGCGGTGGGCGACAGCGTGCTCGCACCGGGGTGGACCAGCTATCACACCTACACCGAGTTCGAGGTCCACGACGTCACCGCGGCCCTCACCGACCCCGCCGGGACACCCCGGCCCCATACGTTGGGCCTGCGTCTGGGCGACGGCTGGTTCGCCGGCCGAGCCACCATCACCGGGGAGTCCGGCCAGTACGGCACCCTGCTGCGCGGCTGGTGGCAACTGTCGATCACCCGCGCCGACGGCACCCACCAGACCTGGGGGCCGGACCGCACCGCCCGCTGCACCGAGTCCGGGCCACTGCGCTACAGCGACATCATGATCGGTGAGAAGCGCGACGACCGGATGGCCGCCGCCGTCGCCGGTTGGGACCGCCCCGGCTTCGACGACTCGGGCTGGGATCCGGTGCGCATCATCCCGACCGCCGAGCTGGACCCGGCCACCGCCCTGGAGCCCTTCCGCGGTGAACCGGTGCGCCGCCTGCTGGAGCTGCCCGCCGCCCGGGTGATCACCACCCCGGCCGGGGAGACGGTGCTGGACTTCGGGCAGGTGATCGCCGGGCGGGTGCGGTTGCGCGCCGTCGGCCCGGCCGGCACCGAGATCACCCTGGAGCACTCCGAGCACCTGGACGCCGACGGCAACTTCTTCTCCAACGTCCAGGGCCCGAACAAGGACCAGCGCGACCTCTGGGTCCTGGCCGGCACGGGCACGCCGCAGGCGCCCGAGACCTACGAGCCGACCTTCACCTTCCACGGCTTCCGCTACGCGCGGGTGACCGGCTACCCCGGCGAGCTGCGCACGGGTGACGCGGTCGCCGTCGTCGTCGGCTCGGACCTGGAGGCGGCGGGCGACTTCACCTGCTCCGACGAGCGCCTGAACCGGCTGCACGCCAACACGGTGTGGTCCCAGCGCGCCAACTTCCTGTCCATCCCCACCGACTGCCCGCAGCGGGAACGGGTCGGCTGGACCGGCGACATCCAGGTCTTCGCCCCGGCCGCCACCAACAACGCCCAGGTGCACACCTTCCTGGCCCGCTGGCTGCGCAACGTGCGCGCCGACCAGCTCGACGACGGCCGCGTGGTCATCATCTCCCCCTTCGCCCCGCGGCAGGCGGCCATGGAGGGGCAGCCCGGCATCGGCGGCATCACCGCCGCGGCCGGCTGGGGCGACGCGATCATCCGTGTGCCGCTTACCCTGTGGGAGCGCTACGGAGACGTCGACACCCTGCGCGCCAACTACCCGGCCATGCGAGCCTGGGTGGAGATGCAGTCGCGGCAGGCCGCCACCGAACTGCCGCCCCGCCTGCGCGGCGTCGACTGGGAGGACACGGACCGCACCTCCGGCTGGGAAGCCCTGGATGAGGCCACGACCGCCCGACAGCGACTGCTGTGGAACTCGCGCATGCACTTCGGCGACTGGCTGGCGCCGTCGACCCTGGCCAGTGGCGCCCCGGACGCGATCATGGCGGCGCCGCACCTGACCAGCGAGTTCGTCGGCGCCGCCTTCCACGCCGAGGCGCTGCGCACCCTCGCCCAAGTGGCGCAGGTCCTCGGGCACTCGGACGACGCGGCCGCCTATCGGGAGCGCTGGGAGGCGGTACGGGCCGCGGTGGCCGCGGAGTACATCGGTGCCGACGGCGCCATGGCCCCGGACCTGCAGGGCATGTACGTGCTGGCGCTCGCCTTCGACATCGTCGGTGCCGACGATCCGGACGGCGGCGCGCGGCGTCGGGCCGTGGCGGACCGGCTGGTGCGGCTGGTGCATGAGGCGGGCGACCACCTGGACACCGGCTTCCTGTCGGTGCCGTTCCTGCTGGACGTGCTGGTCGACTCCGGGCATGCGGACGCGGCCTGGGCGGTGCTCATGCAGGACACGGTGCCGTCCTGGCTGTATGAGGTGGCCGAGGGGGCGACCACGATCTGGGAGTCCTGGGACGCCGTTGCCCCGGACGGGACCGTGGGGGCGATGAGCTTCAACCACTACGCCTTCGGCTGCGTGGATGACTGGTTGTTCCGCCGCCTGGGCGGGATCGTGCCGACCGAGCCCGGCTACCGGCGGGTGCGGGTGGCGCCGCTGACCGGCGGGCCGGTGTCCTGGGCGCGCTCACACAGGGACACGCCCTTCGGCCGGGTGGAGGTCGCCTGGGAGCGCGTCGACCGGGCGGCGCCGGACGCGAACAGTGCGGAGGCTGCCGCTGACGCCACAGCCGCAGGGCTCGCCACCCCCGGCTCCACCGTGCGCTACGAGGTGGTCCTGCCGTCCGGCGTCACCGGCGAGCTGGTCACGCCCGACGGCGACGTGCGCGAGTTGAGCAGTGGGCGCACGGTGCTGGTCGCATAACCGCCGCGGGCGAGCCTGGAGCACAGGCTGCAACTTGTTTCATGGCGTTACTGAAAGCATGACAGACTGCACACTCTCAGGACTGGATCGGGTGCCGACCGGTCGGTACATTTATGGGCGTCGGCAGGAACAGCCAGCCGGCCCCGGTCGAAGAACCGGCCGGGAGAACTCAACCGAAAGGAACCGAACATGTTCTTCGACATCGATCTGGCCGTCCGCGCCGCCGCCGCCCGTGAGCGTGAGCTCGAGCGTGCGATTGCCGCCGAGAACGAGCAGCGCTGAAAGCGACTGCAACACGGTGACCGCCTGACGCGGCTCACCCCGCGGGTGCTCCCGCGACGGCCATAAGGCCACGGAATACGCAGGGCGAGGACGAAGAGGTCCTCGCCCTTCTTGCTGTCTTGCTGAGTGAGCCCATCACCGCGATCGGTTGAATGGCTCGGGACGCCGACTTGGCCGCTCGAGGCCGGACTGATTCGCCCGACGCAACTGTTTGCTTCGCTCTGCGATTTGCCCGAGTACATCCGCCTTCGAGCGGACAGGACGCGTTTCAGTCAATTCCAGCGCGTGAGCAATGCCCTCACGCACAACCGGCGCCGACTTCAGCGCACCCGCGCGCTCAACGAGCGAGTCGACCCGCGCAAGCCTCTCCGCCGAGTCTCCGGGGCGGTTGCGCAACTCGGTGAGCACCTCAACGGCGCGCTCCGGCTGCATCCACTCTCCGTCATCGCCCCGTAGATTGTCATAGTGAACGGCGCCGGCGCGATCCACAATCGACAGCCGGTGCACATCCGGGCTCGAAGCGGCGGCACGCAGGGTCTGCGGTGTTCCCATCAGGCCCGCGTCGTGGGCCGCCAAGGGCGTCCAGCGCGCAGCCCTGCCAGTCTCCAACGCCGACAGATAGCGGTCTATGCATCCCGTCCACGAGTCGAAGGCACTCACACCCAGCGCTACCAGGTGCGTGCGGGCACCCGCCTTCGCGAACTGTGTCAGCGTTCCGAGCGTGGTCTCCGGACGCCGCAGGGTTCCTTCCACCACCGCCGAGTAACCGTGCTCGGCGGCGTAGGCCAGCGCCTGCCCAACCAGCCAGCCGGACAACTCCGCCGTCGCTGCGGGCATCGCCTCCGGGTCCGCGGAACGCGATAGAGCAGGAAAGTCCGGGTGGAACTGCCGCAGATCGTCGCCGGCGATATCGACAAATGACGCACCGGGGTAAAACTCACGCAGCGCTGCGCCAATCGCGCGCGTCTTCCCAGCACCAGGTTGAGCGCCCACAGATAGCAGCACTGGTGACGGCGACGGAGCAGCGCTAGCGAATAGCCGAGCACATGCTCGGTCCCAAGCCCTCCGCTTGGTTACCTCGTCCATCATGCAGCTGCCGAAGCAGGTCTGGCAGCACGTGCGTAACGTAGCAACTGAAGGGTGCGGTCCCACTGCGTCATAGTTGCCACGATCATCGCGCGATCATTCGGGTTAACGGCCTGCCGCTCATTTTGAAGCAGGCGGCCCTGCTCGTCCCAAAACTCCACCGCCTCCGCGTCACCCGCATCCTCGGCCGCATACGCCAGAGACACGTACTCGCCGCCGAGCCGCGTGCCACACTCGTAAAACACGTCGTACAGGACCGACAGCTCCGTCGTCGACCAGTCCTTGCCGCTCATGTTGGCTCCTTCCGCCCCACTATCGAGTCTAGCGCCGCGGGCGTGGTCCGACCCGATGGCCCGCCCGCGCTTCGGACCGCCGGAGCGGCGCCGTCGGCTTCACGGCCCGACGACGCCGCCGGCGTTTCCGGCTACCGGCTCAGGCACGCCCCGTTGGACAGGGCGATTTCCCCGAGCACATGGGCGCTGGGCTTGGGGGCGCGCGCCTGCGTGTCCCGGTCGACGGCGATGATGCCGAACTTGGGACCGTAGCCGAAGATCCACTCGAAGTTGTCCATGGCCGACCAGCACATGTAGCCGCGCACGTCCACGCCGTCGGCGATCGCGGCGCCGACCTCGCCGATGGCGGTGCGCAGGAAGTCCACCCGCTGGGTGTCGTCCTCCGTGTTCAGCCCATTCTCGGTGACGTAGATCGGCATCTTGACCGCGTCCCAGGCCTGCCGGACCACGGCGCCGATCGCCCAGGGCCAGATCTCCTCCCCGCCCTGGTTGAGCACGGCGCCCTCTTCGGGCGGCACCGGCCCATCGGGGCCCAGCACCGTGCGGTTGTAGGTCTGCAGCCCGACGAAGTCGTCGCCCTCGCTCACGCGCAGGTAGCGCAAGTTGTTCTCCTCGTTCATGCGCGCCACCCGCTCCTCGCCGCCGGGGGCCGCGTGGAAGTCGGAGTTGGCCAGCGTCCAGCCGACCTGCATGTCGGGCTTGACCGCCTTGATGGCCTGGACGGCGGCCTTGTGGGCGGCGCACTTGATCTCGTAGGCCTGCGGCGTGGCCGAGAGCTGGAAGCCGGCGACCTTGTCCGCCGTCGTCCCCAGGGCGCGGGCGGCACCCTCCCAGGTGGGATTACCGAACCGCTGGGCGGGCTCCCGCTCGCACATGCCCATCTCACCCAGCAGGATGGCGAGGTTCGGCTCGTTCATGGTGCAGGCGATGTCGAACAGGTCGCCTAGCTCCTCGGTGACGCGGCGGCAGTAGCGGGCGAACAGGGCCGGGGTGCCGGCGTCCTCCCAGCCGCCGCGGGCGATGATCCACTGCGGGGAGGTGAAGTGGTGGTAGGTGACGATCGGGGTGAGCCCGTACTCGCGGCAGGCGCGCAGCATGTCGCGGTAGTGGGCGATGGCGACGGCGGAGAACTCGCCCTCGGCCGGCTCGATGCGGCTCCACTCCAGGGAGAAGCGGTAGGAGTTCAGCCCCAGGGAGGCGAGCAGGGCGATGTCCTCCCGGTAGCGCGTGTAGTGGTCGCAGGCGTCGCCGGAGGACTCGGCGTACATGGTGCCCGGTACGTGCTCGTACAGCCAGACGTCGTTGTTGACGTTGCCGCCCTCCACCTGGTGGGAGGCGGTGGCAGTACCCCACAGGAAGCCCTCGGGGAAGGGCGTGGTGGGGGCGGTCGGGGCGGGTGAGGATGCAGGGGTGGTCATGGGGCGATTATCTCCGTGGCGTAGTCGGTGGTTGGGGGGAAGCCGCAACGAGTGCGGCGGGTTGCGCGGCGGGGCCGAGCCCGCCCGGCCGACCGGCGACGGCGGTCGGCGCGGGCCGGCCGTCGTCGGCACGGTTATTTGACGCCCTTGATGAGGGGCATGAGCAGGGCGCCGATGAAGCAGAACACGGCGGCGATGCCCCACAGGAGGGGGTAGTTGTCGTTGTGGGCGCCGAGGATGGTCGGAGCGAGCGCGGGGACGATGACCGTGGGCAGGTTCAGCGCCAGCCCGAACACCGCCATGTCCTTGCCGGCATCGGCCTCCGAGGGGAGCACGGCCGCACACAGGGCCAGGTCGACGGTCAGGTACATGGCCTGCCCCATGGCGAACAGGCACCAGGCCACGGTGAAGATGGTGAAGTTGCTGGACATGGCGGCCATGACGAGGGCGCCGGCCATAATGACCGCGGCGAGCGCCACCAGCGGTCTGCGTACACCCAGTTTGTCCGAGAGCCAGCCCGAACCGGTGAAGAAGATGATCGAGATCGGTGCGCTCATCAGGGACAGGTGTCCGGCGAGCTTGCCGGCCGACTCCGGGTCGTTGTGCAGGCGGATGATCAGGTAGAGGACGAAGAAGTTCAGGAACGAGGTCATGGCGATGCCGGCGAGGAAGCGGGCCAGCCAGACCCAGCCGAAGTTCGGGTACTTGAGCGGGTTGACAAAGAAGTTGGTGAAGATGCTCAGCAGCCCTCCCTGAGGCACTTCCGCGGCGGTGTGCTGCGGGTCCTTGTACAGGACCAGTAGCGGGATGATGCACACGATGGCGAGGAATGGCGGGATGCACATCAGTAGGACCGTGTTGCCCACGAAGGCGGAGGCGATGTAGGCGGCGGCGGACATGGCCAGCGCACCGCACAGGCCCATGAACCCCATGACCCGGCCACGCATGTTGGCGGGGATACCCTCGACGGGGATTACGGCGTAGGCATTGAAGCCGGCCTGGGCGAAGGTGAGGCCGACGACGTAGGCGGGCACAATGATCGCGGGATTCTCGGTCACGCCGATGAGGTAGAAGCACGCGGTCGCCACGAGATAGCCGATGACGATCCAGGGCTTGCGGCGGCCCCAGCGGCTGGTGGTGCGGTCGGACAACGAACCGATGAGTGGAATCAGGGGCAGCATCAGGAGTGCCGCCAGGGACGTCGCCGTTGAGTACGTGGCGGTCGCGGTGTCCTCGGAGATGATCGACAGGCGCAGCTGCAGCACCGTGCCCATACCCATCATCATGATGTAGCCGCCGATGGCGCCGATGATCACCAGCCAGATGGTCTTACGCGGACGGCCGAACTTGGCGGTGATGCGGGCGGTCTCCTCGTCCTCCGGGCTCATGGCCGCGGCCTGAGCGGAGTACGCGCCCTCGCCGGTAGGAGCTTCGTGGTTCTCCGCAACCACGGCGGAGGCGTAGGGATCTTCGGCACCTTCGTACCTGCTGCTGGGTGGGGTGGTCATTGATCGTCCTCGATATGCGGCCGGCAGCGGTGCCGGCGACGGCGCGCTCGCGCGGTCCGCGGCGCCTAACAGGCACACCATAACCCAAGTTGCACCATGTTGGTCAAGATCTACATCACTTCCAAGTTGGTCTGTATCCACCGCGCCCATCCGTAGGCCCGTTCACCCGTACCCCACCGAGCCCGGCGACCCCGCCGGCGATCAACTAGGCTTAGCGCCCGAGCCGACCGCTCCCGCGTGGGCCCGGCCCCCGCACACACCACTGGCCAGAGACGAGGTTGACAGTGTCCGCTTCAGACGCCGTCGCCCCTCCGGACGGGCGCACGCGCTACGCCAACGGGGAGCGCCGCCGCGCCGCCATCACCGACGCCGCCATGGAGGTCTTCGCCGAGCAGGGCTACAACAACCTCTCGCTGCGTCAGATCGCCGACGCCGTCGGGGTGAGCCACACCCTGCTGCGCCACCACTTCGGCAACAAGGAGAAACTGCTTGAGGCGGTTCTGAAGCGGCGCGAGGAGACCGAGTCCGAGTGGCGAGCCACCCTCTTCGCCGAGCACGGCCTGCTCGAAGCGCTTCCCCTGGTCATGGAGCACAACGCCACGATTCCCGGCCTCATCCAGCTCGACGCCGTCATGCGCGCCGAGGCGGTCAACCCCGAGCACCCCGCACACGACTACATCGTCGGCCTGGCCCGGCGTTTCCGGGCGGCGGTGCGCGCCGACCTGGAGGGCGAACGCGACGCGGGGCGGCTGCGCACCGACGTCGACCTGGACCTGGCCGCCATGCAACTGACGGCACTCATCGAGGGCGTGCAGGCGGAGTGGCTGCTGGACCGCGACGTCGATATGGCCGGCGTCGTACGCGACTTCGCCGAACACCTGCGCAAGGCCTAGCCGCCCAGCCCCCGGAGCCGTCACCCGCTGCCGAGTTTCCGCAGTCCTGGCGGCGGTCTCTACCACGACCCTGGAGTGCATTCCACGACCTCGGTGACACTCCACGACCTTGGGGTACATTCCACGACCACCCCGGGGTCGTGCAACAGGCACCAAGGTCGTAAAACCCCGCCCGGGGTCGTGCAGTACACGGGACGACGCAAGCACCGCGGACTCCTGGGGCAGCGACGGCGGTACGGGACGGTCCGGGCTCCGCAACATCGGCCGCTCCAAGGTCAACACCTGACGGAGAATCACTCACCTTGAGGTGCCACGAGGCTCTGAATACCGTACTCAGGCGGGCAGCACCGCCACACCACGGACCCCAATCAACCGACGAGAGGAACACCCATGCAGATCGGAATTATCGGAACCGGCAATATCGGCGCCAGCATCGTGCGCGCATTGAGCGCCGCCGGGCACGACGTCGCCGTCGCCAACTCCCGCGGCCCGCAGACCATCCCGGCCGACCTACTCGTTGACGGCGCCCGTCCCGTCACGTCCGCGCAGGCGGTAGAAGGCGCCGAGGTGGTCATCCTCTCGGTGCCGCTCAGCGCGATCCCCACGCTGGCGCCGCTTCTGTCCGATCTCCCCGAGGACGCGACCGTCATCGACACCTCGAACTACTACCCGGGTCGAGACGGCGAAGACCTCCTGCCCGCCGGTACGGTCGAAAGCCTGTGGGTGTCCGAGCAGCTGGGCCGTCCCGTCGCCAAGGCATGGAACGCCATCGGCTCCGCATCACTGGCCACCAAGGGCGCCCCCGCGGGAACCCCAGGCCGGATCGCACTGCCCGTGGCCGCGGACCGGAGCATCGACATGCAGCGGGCCAGGGCACTGGTCGAGGAGACGGGCTTCGACGCCTACGACGCAGGACCCTTGGCCGAGTCGTGGCGCCAGCAGCCAGGGACGCCCGCATACGGCACGGACCTGACGCTCGACTCGCTCCCCGGAGCTCTCGGCCGTGCCGACGCCGAGCGCGCCCCGGAGCGGCGCGACCTGGTGGTCGGGGTGTTCTCGAGCTGGCTCGGCGCCGGCGTGAACCCGGACGCGCAGTGGGGCGTCGCCGTCGCACGTCTCATCTGCGGCGGTCCCGCCGGCGCTGCCGACGACTCCACGGCGGAGCACTAGCCGGCCCGAAACGCGTGGAGCGGGCAGTGCTCGCTCCACGCGTTTCGGCACGCCGTTCTCGCGGTCCATCCCGACCGCGCACGCGGAAAGGTTGACGAATCCCCCGCGGGCCGAATACGCTCACACCAATTCGTGAAACGGTTCAACGATGATCCGGAGGACCCCGTGACCACACACCAACCCAGCCAGCCCGCCGCCTCCGCCAAGAGCTCGAGCTCAAGCACTCCGCTCACAGCCGACGCCGCCGCGCCCGACGCCACCGATCCGGTCGGCCCCCTGGCCGCCCCACACCGGCTGCGCGTGGATCACCAGCGCCCCGACCTGTCCGTCCTCGGCGGCACCGGCCCCACTCCCGCGCTGTCATGGGAGGTGCCGACCGCCCCCGCCGGATGGAGCCAGGCACATGCCGAAATCGAGATCGTCCGCGCGAACGTCGGCGCACTACCCGCCGCCCCGCAGACCTTCAACCTGGAGGGCGCCGACGCACTGTTCGTTCCCTGGCCCGCCCCGCCGCTGAGCTCACGCGAGAGCGCCGCCTGGCGGGTGCGCGTTGCCGGGGAAGACGGAATCTGGTCGCCCTGGTCGGCGCCCGCCGTCGTCGAGACCGGCCTGCTGAGCCGCGACGGCTGGACCGCCCGCCCCATCACCGCACCCGGCAACCGACGCACCGATCCGGCACCAGTCATGGTCCGCCGCCTCACCGTCCCCGCCGGCACCACCACCGCCCGCCTACACCTGACCGCCGGCGGCATCTACGAGGCCTTCATCGACGGCGTCAAGGTCGGCGCGGACGAGCTCGCCCCGGGCTGGACGGAGTACTCCCGGCGCATCCTCGCGCAGACGCACGACGTCACCACCGCGCTGACGCCGGGCGAGCACGAGCTCGCCGTCGTCCTGGGCAATGGCTGGTACCGCGGCCACCTGACCTGGGCGATGCACGAGGCCGTCTATGGGGAGGACCTGTGGCTGCTGGCCCAGGTGGAGCTGAGCGACGGGCAGGACACCACCGTCATCGGCACGGATGAGGCGTGGACCTGGCGCCCCTCCAACGTCACCGCCAACGACCTGTACAACGGCCAGTCCACGGACCTGCGCCTGCCGGCGCTGGGCGAGGCGGAGGCCGAATCCCCGGTCGCCACCCTCGACCTGCCCGAAGCGGCGCTGGAACCGACCACGCTGCCGCTGCCCACCGTCGTCGGCGAGGTGCGGCCCGTGGAGGTCATCACCACGCCGTCGGGCAGGCGCATCGTGGACCTGGGGCAGAACCTGACCGGGCACCTGCGCCTGACCGTCCCCGGCGGCCACGCGGGGGACGTGGTCACCCTGCGTCACGCCGAGGTCCTCGAGCACGGCGAGCTGGGCACGCGCCCGCTGCGCCACGCCGAGTGCACCGACCGTGTCACCCTGGCAGGTACCGGCACCGTCGAACGGCCCGAGGTCTTCACCCCCACCCTCACCCAGCACGGCTTCCGCTACGTGGACGTGGAGGGCTTCCCCGGCGACGACGACGCCCTGCTCGCCTCCGTCACCGCCCGCGTGGTGTCGGCCGGGATGGAGCGGGCGGCCTGGTTCGCCAGCTCCCAGCCGCTCGTGGACCGGCTGGTGGAGAACACCCGCTGGTCCACGATCGACAACTTCATCACCGTGCCCACCGACTGCCCGCAGCGCGACGAGCGGCTGGGCTGGACCGGTGACATCGGCGCCTTCGCCCCCACCGCCCTGAGTCTGTACGACGCCGCCGCCTTCCTGAACTCCTGGACGAAGGACCTGGCCGCCGCCCAGACGCCCGATGGCGCCCTGCCGGTGGTCTCCCCCGACGTGCTCGGCGGCAACAAGCTGACCTGCGCCTGGGGCGACGCCATCACCCTGGTGCCCTGGGCGGTCTACGAGGCCACCGGGAATCCGGCTGTGCTGGCGGCGAGCGTGGAGGCGATGAGTTGCTTCGTCGACGGCGTCGACGCGGCGGCCGGGGCCTCGCACCTGTGGCGGGGCGGCTTCCAGTTCGGTGACTGGCTGGATCCCGACGCGCCGCCGGAGGAGCCGGCCGCCGCCAAGGCCGACCCGGATGTGGTGGCCACCGCCTATTTCGCCCGCAGCGCCGACATCACCGCCCGCGCCTGGGCGATCCTTGGCGACGCCGAGCGCGCCGCCCACTACGAGGCGCTGGCCGCGAGCGTGCGGGAGGCGTACCTGGATGCCTACGTCACCGCCGACGGGCTGATCCTGTCCGACTGCGCCACCGTCTACGCCCAGGCACTCGCCTGGGACCTGCTGGACACGCCGCGGCGCGTGAACGGTGCCGGACGGCGCCTGGCCGACCTGGTGCGGCTGCGGTCCTTCCGGATCTCCACCGGCTTCGTCGGCACCCCGCTGGTGCCGGCCGCACTGGTCAAGGGCGGCCAGGCCGCCACGGCCTCCCGGCTCGCGCTGGAGCGGGAGTGCCCCAGCTGGCTGTACCCGGTGACCATGGGGGCCACCACCATCTGGGAGCGCTGGGACTCCATGCTTCCCAACGGGGACATCAACCCCGGGGAGATGACCAGCTTCAACCACTACGCCCTGGGTGCCGTCACCCAGTGGCTGATCACCGACCTGGCGGGCCTGGACGTCGTCGGCGCCGGCGGCCGGGCGCTGCGGGTGGCCCCGCAGGTGGGGCACGGCTTCACCTCCGCGAGCGTGGTGCGGCGGCTGCCGCTGGGCACCGCCCGCACCGCCTGGGAGATCGACGGCGACGTGCTGCACGTGAGCATGCAGGTACCGGTGGGGGCGAGTGCCGAGCTGGTGCTGCCCGGCGCCGCGCCGGAGACGCTCGGGCACGGCGTGCACGAGCGCACGGTGAGCTTGCCCGAGCAGCTGCGCGACGGCGGTCGAACGATCCGCACGGTGCGGGACCTCATGGACGATGACGCGGCCTGGGCGCGCGTGGTGGAGGCGGTGGCCGGCAAGCACGGCGCCTACATGGCCGACCCGGCCGCCACCCTCACCGGCTTCCTCGCCCACGAGCTCGGCTCGACCGCGAAGGTGATCCCGGGCGCGGCCACCATGTATGGCTTCATCCCCGGCATGGAGGCGGTGCGGGAGGCGCTGGATGGAGTGATCGCGGAGGTGGCGCCGGACGCGCCGGAAGTCCCCGCCGCCCAGCAAGGCTGACCCCCACCCCCCTCCGCCGAGGTCGGTGGATCTTACACACCGAGGTCGGTCGACATGGCGGTGGTCCGGGAGCCCTCCCGCGATCCCGGACCACCG
>NZ_QMIN01000016.1:0-12915 GCF_003287795.1 Actinomyces sp. Z5 | reverse complement strand
AAGTGTCACCGATGTCCTGAGGCAGAACTGTCACCGATGTCCTGAGACATCACAACGACGGTTCGTGGGGTAGGGGTACGAACCGTCGTCGCTCATGCCGAACCGTTGCTGCTACCTGACGAACCGTCACTGAAACACACGAACCGTCCACCCCACGACACCACCCAGACGCCGGCCCGACAACGTCCTCATCAGCCCGAGAACGACCCGGGCTCGACCAAAACGACCTCATCATCCCCAAACCCTCCCGAATGTGGAGGGTTTGGGGATGAAAAGGTCGTACTCGGCGAACCGGCACCCGCCGAACACGACCTCGCCAACCCGAACACGACCTCATACGCCCGACAACGACCCCCCAAACACAACCCCATCAACCCGAACACGACCTCGCTTACCCGAGAACGACATCGCCATCCCGACGTCGTCCTCCCACACCCGAACACGACCACAACACCGCCGGCGTCGGCTTCACCACCGGCCCCCCACAAACACGAACAGCCCCTACACGCCGATAACCGGCCGACGCCGACAAGAATGCCCCGCCCGGTCATGACGACTGGGCGGGGCGGCACCCCGACGCCTGCGCACGGTGGCGCCGGGTTTGCCCGCTACAGCACCCCCAGAGGCAAGGCGATCAGCATGATGACCAGCATTGCCGTTACCGACAGGATCGTCTCCATGAGCGACCAGGTCTTGAAGGTCTGCCCCACGGTCATGCCGAAGTACTCCTTGACCAGCCAGAACCCGGCGTCGTTGACATGCGAGAGGAACACCGAGCCCGCACCGATGGCCAACACCAGCAGAGCTGTTTCCACGGGCGGCATGGTCTGTGCCAGCGGTGCCATGATCCCGGCGGCCGTGATGGTGGCGACGGTGGCCGAACCAGTAGCCAAACGCACGGCTACCGCGACCAGCCAGCCCGCCAGCAGTGCCGGCACAGCGGCCTGCTCGATCCAGGTGGCGATGATGGTGGCGATGCCGGAGTCGATCAGAGTCTGCTTGAAACCGCCACCGGCGCCCACGATCAGCAGCACGCCCGCAATGGGCCCGAGCGCACCACCGACACGGGCGGAGATCTCGTCGGCGGTGTCGCCCATGCGCACGCCGAATATGAGGATCGCCACCAGCACGGTCAGCAACAGGGCCACGATGGGTTGTCCCAGGAACAGGGCGAAGTGAACGATTGGGCTGTTGGAGCCCTCCGGCGCCGCCGTTTCGACCACCGTGCGCATGAGCATCAGCAGCACCGGCATCAGCACGACGCCGATGGACACCCCGAAGGAGGGCCGTGGGCCGGTGCGCTCCTGCTCGCTTCCGCCGAGCGGCTCCGGCGCCTCGATCGGCACCCAGCGGGCCATGAGGCGGGCCGACAGCGGACCTGCGACGATCACCGTCGGTATCGCGATGAGCAGACCGAAGCCGAGGGTTATGCCGAGGTCGGCGCCGACGGCGTCAATGGCGATGAGCGGCCCGGGGTGCGGAGGCACCAGGCCGTGCAGAGCGGAGAGCCCGGCCAGGGCGGGCACGCCCACGAGTACGAGCGGCTGGTGCGCCCGCCGGGCCACGATCATCACTACGGGGATGAGCAGGACGATGCCCACCTCGAAGAACAGCGGGATGCCGACGACGAACGCGATCAGCGCCATGGCCCAGGGGAGCCGATTCGCCGAGGTGTGCCCCAGGATCGTGTCGACGATCTGGTCGGCGCCGCCGGAGTCGATCAGCAACTTGCCGATGATGGCACCGAAGGCGATGAGAGTGCCCACGTCTCCGATGGTGGAGCCCAAACCGGAGGTAAAGGCGGTGAAGGTGTCGGTCAGCGGAATGCCGGCCACCAGGGCGAGTACGGCCGATCCGAGGGTGAGTGCCAGGAAGGGATGGACCTTCTTCCAGACGATCAGGACGATGATTGTGGCGATGCCGACCAGCGCGGCGAGGATCAGCCGCAGGTCGCTGCCCGCGTGCGGCACGGCGTCTGCAGCAGCCAGGATTGTGTACATCATTGTCTATGTCTCCGTGGCGAAGATGTGTGTGAACGGGGGATGACCGCGGTCAGGCCGGCGCGGCGGCCTCGAGCGCGGCAAGGATCGCTTCGAAGGTCTCTTCGGGGGTGGCACGCGAGACCACGGTGACGCCGTCCTCGTCGTCGGCCAGGGGCTCGAGGGTGGCGAATTGCGATGGCAGGAGGCTCGGGGGCATGAAGTGCCCCTCTCGGTGCTCCATGCGCTCGCGCAGCTCATCCTGCTCGGCGACCAGGTGGATGAAGAAGACGCGCCCGTTCGCCTGGGAGAGCAGGTCCCGGTAGGCCCGTTTCAGTGCGGAGCAGGTGACGATGGTCTTTGTGCCACTGGCCGCCTGCTCGCTCATCCAGTCGCGTAGGGACTCCAGCCAGGGGCGGCGATCGGCGTCGGTCAGCGGCACGCCCTGGGACATCTTGTCGATGTTCGCCTGCGGGTGGAAATCATCCGCCTCGGCCACTGGCCAGCCCAACGCGGCATGGAGATTGGCCGCGGCAGTGGTCTTTCCGCAGCCTGCGACGCCCATAAGCACCAGATGCTCGACGGGTTGTTTCATAGTGGCCTCCTAGGACTTCTTTGTCGACCATGCGTACTACGATTATGCGCGCTTAGGTACTATTTTTAAATAGGTCGTAAGTCCCGAAGATGAACTTGCGGCGCACTCACCTCCCGCGCCGGGAACCTTCGCGGGACCATGCCGATGCCGCTATGATCGCGATTCCAAGCCAGTTGGGGCCGCCACCGGCGACGCCACACAACCACTTGCCTCAGGAGCGCCCATGTCAGCCTCAGCCCTGCGCGGCGGCGTACTCGACGCGCTCGGCACCGCGATTGTCTCGGGCCGGGTGCGCCCGGGAGAGGCGCTCACCCTGGAGTCCATACAGACGCGTTACGGCGTCTCACGCACGCTCGCCCGCGATTGCGTGCGCACCCTGGAATCGGCGGGCCTGGTCGAGTCGCGCCGCCGTACCGGCGCAATCGTGCGTCCACCACAGGAGTGGGCCGCGTTGTCCCCGCTAGTGATTCACTGGCAGCTGGCGGTATCCCCCGACGGCCCCAAGCTCGGCGCACTCACCGAGCTGCGCGCCGCCATTGAGCCCGTGGCCGCCGCGGCTGCGGCCCGGCGCGCGACCGAGCCGCAGCGCACCGAGCTGTTGCGCCTCGCCACCACCATCCGCGAGCGCGGGCGCACGGGCGAGGTCGCTTCGTATCTCGACGCCGACATCGCCTTCCACGGCCTGGTACTGGAGGCCAGCCAAAACGACACCTTCGCGGCGCTGACGGACGTGGTGGCCGAGGTTCTCACCGGGCGGACCCGGCTGGACGGCGGACTGCAGGCGCCCAAGCCGGAAGCACTCGAATTGCACGTCCAGGTGGCCGAGGCGATCGCCGCGGGAGACTCCCGGGAGGCCGAACGCTGCATGCGCGAAATCGTGGCGGAGGTACGCGACGTGCTGCTGGAACGCGGGCTGCGGGGATTCCTCACCACTACCTGACGCTTGGCCCGCCCGCCGACTCACTCGCGGCACACCGTTGCTGTGCGCAGGCCGGCGGCATCGGCAGCGGGTCACAGCACCGCCGCGGCGAGCAGCACCACCGGCACGAATCCCGCCGTCGTGAGCAGCACGGCGTCGCGGGCGAGCGGCTTGGCCACCCCGTAGCGGGAGGCGTACATGAACACGTTCTGCGCCGTCGGCAATGACGCCGTCGTCACCGGCATCAGCAGCGCGGAGCCGTGCAGCCCGGCCACCAGCCCCAGCCCCACGGCCAGGCCGGGGACGACCAGCAGCTTCCAAGCCACGGCCCAACGCAGGGCGGTGCGGCTGGCGGCGTCGTGCACCGGCTCGGGCGGCACGTTGACGACGCGGGGCACCGCTCCACCCGTTCCTTCAGCGCCACCGGCCCGGCCGGACTTCGGCGCGCCGGCCACGTTCTGCGGCGGCCGCAGCCGGGAGGCGGCCAGGCTCATGCCCAGCGAGAGCATCATCAGCGGCACGGCGATCCGCCCCAGCGTGTCGAGCAACTCGGCGAGGTGCCCGCGCAGGGCGGCATCCAGGTCGAAGCCGCTGAGGTTGACCAGGACGCCGACCAGCACGGCGAGCACCAGCGGGTTGCGCAGCGGCAGGGTGTAGGTGGCGAAGCGGGAGGGACTGCCGCGGCGGGTCACGGCATCCAGCACGGTGAAGGCGAGCGGCGTGAGTACCAGCAGTTGCAGCAGCAGGATCGGGGCGACCGCGGTGGCGTCGCCGAGCACCAGTACCAGCACCGGTATGCCCAGATTGGCGGCGTTGACGTAGGCGGAGGCGAGCGCCCCGATCATCGCCTCGGCCACCGGCCGGTGCAGCAGGCAGCGGTGCACGCACCATGCGGTCACCAGTCCCAGCAGTTCAGCCCCGATGGCGACGGCGGTGCCCAGGGAGGTGACGGCCGCAAGGTCGGCGCCGGCGAGGGTGGTGATGAGCAGGGCGGGGGTGGCGGCGAAGAAGCACAGTCGGGTCAGGACGGTGTCGGATCCCACGGGCACGGCCCCGGTACGCACCAGCACCCAGCCCACCGCGATGACGACGGCGAAGACCGCCAAGCCCCCGATGACATCCGACACGCCCCCACCCTATGCGCTTTAAACCGCGGCCTCGAGGTCGATCCAGGTGCCGGCATGGTCGGAGACGACGAAGCTGTGAGTGCCGGCGGCGACGGCGCGCAGCCGGGGCCCGACCGGCAGACCGCCACCGGACGCGACCGCCTCCGGGACGGCGGTTTCGCTCGCCGTCGGCGACGGGCCCTTGGCGGCGGACCCCGGGTCGGTGAGGAAGTGGTCGATGCGGCGAACGGGGCGGGCGGCGGGGAAGGTGGGCCCGTCGCCGAGCATCCGCGCCACCCCGAGGGCCGCGACCTGATCGGCGGGCAGGTTGAGGTCGCCGGCCAGCAGGTGGGGGCCGGGGAGGGCGGCGAGTCCGGACCAGGCCGCGGCGAGCTGCCTTGCGGCGGTGTCGGCGCGGGTGGCCAGATGAGTGACGCCCAGATTGAGCGCGTCGACGCCGGGCAGCACCCCCTCCGGCGGCTCCAGGCGACCGACCAGCAGATTGCGGGCGGTGGCGGTGAATAGACGATAGGAGCGCGGGTCGACCGGACTGCCACGGCGCAGGAGGGTGGCCGGACCGCGCCCCAACCGCATCACCCGCCAGACGGTGACGGGGTACCGGCTCAACAACGCGTTCCCGAAGCCGACCGGCCCCTGGCCGAGCCAGGCGCGGGCGGGACCGAGCACGTCGTCGCCGGGGCCGGTCAGGGCGGTGCGCAATGGGCGACGGCGCAGCCCGGCGACGGGGCCCGCGTAGGCGGCGGCGAAACGGCGGTAGCGCCACCCGAGCAGCTCGGCCAGGGTTGTCGCCTGGTCCAGCCGTCCGGAGCGGGCCTGGCCGAGGTCCACCTCTTGTAAGGCGACCACGTCGGGGGCGAGCTCGGCGATCTCCTCCGCCAAGGCCGCCAGCACGGCGCGGGCCGTGGCGGGGTCGTGGATGTCGGCGCCGGCCAGTGACCCGCTGACAGCGGTCCCGTCGCCCGCGCCGACGCCGGGCTGACCGTGTTGCAGGTTCAGAGTCAGCACACGCAGCACGTTGGGCCTCCTATTGGCGCTACCGGTATCGAGCCGCGGTGTAGGCGCTCCCCGGGCCGGGTCTAGGCCTCGGCGGAGTCCAGGTCGGGCTCGAAGCTCAGGCTAACGGAGTTCATGCAGTAGCGCTGGCCCGTAGGAGTGCTGGGGGCGTCGTCGAAGACGTGCCCGAGGTGACTGTTGCAGGCCGCGCAGCGAACCTCGGTGCGCACCATGCCGTGCGAGGTGTCCGTGGACAGCACCACGGCGTCGGTGTGGGACGGGTCATAGAAGGAGGGCCAGCCGCAGTGAGAGTCGAACTTGGTGGTGGACCGGAACAGCTCCGCCCCGCAGGCACGGCACCGATAAATGCCCTCGCGATGCTCGTCGAGCAGTTCCCCCGTGTAGGGGCGCTCGGTGCCGGCCTCGCGCAGCACGTGGTACTCCAGCGGGCTGAGCGCGGCCCGCCACTCGGCGTCGGTGCGCGCGACGGCAGCGGGGTCGAGGCGCGGACCAGAACTCGTGTTTTCGTTGGCGGTCATGGCGCAATACTGGTCCGGCCGCAGCGGGCCGAC
Source organism: Actinomyces sp. Z5 (assembly GCF_003287795.1). Classification (NCBI taxonomy): domain Bacteria; kingdom Bacillati; phylum Actinomycetota; class Actinomycetes; order Actinomycetales; family Actinomycetaceae; genus Actinomyces; species Actinomyces sp. Z5. Next base: position 6,730 of record NZ_QMIN01000016.1, on the reverse strand, counting down.
AACCCCGCACCGGCGTGGATAGTCTCACCTGAACAAGGCGTGTCAGCGGGAATACCACCGACGCTCGTCTCGCTCGGATCCCCCACACCCGACGGCCCCTACACCCTCCTCTTTTTGCCCTTAGCCGCACGGCCCATACACGTATTAGTTAGGGTTGACATACCTCACTATGTTGGATAGCGTCGTTATCCAGCTGTGGAAGCTCGTTGAAGAGAGGTCCGAGGTGATCGGCAGGGCCACGCACACGCGCCGGCCAGCACAGACCCGGCGGCGGACCCTGGCCGCCGCGCAAGAGGAGGAACACAGTCATGCTGGTCCACACCGCGATCGGAACACTCCGAGCCGAAAGGGTCGGCCCGACCGACACCCCGGTTTACCGCATCCTCGGCATCCCCTACGCCCACGCAGAGCGCTTCCGGGCGCCGGAGCCAGTGACAACCGACCCGGGCGACGGCGTCGTCAACTCCGGGCGCGGACAATGCTTCCCCCAGCGACTCATGCCGGGCTTCATGAACCTGTTCCTGCGTCATTTTCAGCTGCGCCCCGAATGGCAGCCGCGCCACGACATTCAGAGCGAGGACGCACTGCGCGTTAACGTCTGGACCTCCGGTTCGGACACCCCCAAGCCGGTGCTCGTATTCATCCACGGCGGTGACTGCGGCTCGGGCACGCTGCCCATCTACGACGGCACCCACCTGGCCGCGCAGGGCATTGTGGTGGTCACCGTTACCTACCGGATCGGAGTACTGGGACACCTGCACGTGGTCGACGGCGACCGGATCAGCTGCGACCGCGCCCTGCTGGACCAACAGGCTGCGTTGCGCTGGATCAAGGACAACATCTCCGCCCTCGGCGGCGACCCCGAGCGGATCACCCTCATGGGCCACTGCGGCGGCGCCCAGTACGCCCTCTACCAGGCGCTCAACCCGGACAACCGCGGCCTGTTCCACCGCCTCATTCTGTGCAGCGGGCAGCGGGCCACCCCGCAGCCGTTGGACGCCGACGCCGAGCGGAAGGCCTTCGCCCGCCTGCTGGCCGACAACCACCTGCGCGATTACCGGGAGTTGGCCGCCGCGCCGGTGGGCCGTCTTCTGCGGCTGGCTCAGCCCACCATGACCCTGTCCACCACCATGGATCAGCCCTTCTTTCGGGTCGATCCGCGCGACGTACTGCGCGAGGGCGTCTTCCCGCACGTTCCGGTGCTGGTGGGCTCCACCGCCGACGAGTTCTCCATGATTGAGATCTCCGGGTGGTATCGGCGCATGGGCATCGCCACCAGCCCGGAGGAGTTCGGGCGGACTACCGTGCGGCTGTACGGCCGTTGGGCCGGCCCCATCGCCGACGCCCTGCGCCCGGAGTCCACGGACCTGCCGGATCTGCAGATCAAGATGATGGAACTGCTGGTCTTTCACAGCGCGGCACTGAACCTGATGGAGCGACTGTCTGCCCACACCCGGGTATACGGTTATCGCTTCGAGTACGTCCCCAACCTCTACCGGGGGCTGCGCGGCGCCTACCACGGCGCGGAAGTAGCGATCTTCTTCGGCAACCTGGATCGCATGCGCATCCCCAGCACCGACGACAACCGCCGGGCGATGGCCGTCACGCAGCGGGACTGGCTCGGCTTCGTGAGGGACGGCGTCATGCCGCATCGGCCCGCCTTCGATGCGCAGGCGCGGATCACCCGCTACCGGGGCGACGGCGAGACGATCCCATTCCCGCACCTGGAGCTGCTGCGCGAACTGGAGGGGACCGATCTGGCCCAGCGGGTGGTGAACGCCTATATGAGTCGCCGTTGACATCGACTCCGCACAACACTGCGGTGGAAAAGGTCCATCGGTGCCCACTTTGACGCGCACCACTCCCTACGACCGCCGCGCCACTCGGCGTTTTCCGCCATATCAAGCGGTTTCCGCCAGCGGCCGTATAGCGTCCCTCTGCCAAAATGGGCACCGATGGACATTCTGGCGTCTTCAACGGTCAGTCGTCGGCCTCGTCGGCATCCGTGCTGGACTTGCCGATGCCGAGCTTGCCGGTGGCGGGCGGGTTCGCGTCCAGGTAGGCCTGCTGTTCCTGGGTGGAGATGACGCCGGTCGCCTCGCCGGTGTCCACCGCCGGGCGGGCGGGCATGTCGGAGCCATCGGCGACGGCACCGCCCTGCGCCGCATCCCGGGCGAGTATGCGCCGACGCCGCACCTTGTCCCGGCGGGCGCGGCGGAGCTTCGCCCGCCCCTTGGCGACGGCGCGCAGGCGTGCGGCCTCGATCGGGTCGTCCGCTATGGGACGCTGCACGGCCGTGGCCTCCCCCACCGGCTCAACGCCGTCGGCGTTCGGTTTTTGCAGGGTGACGAGCTCCTCGGCCAGGCGAGCCACCTTCTCCGGCGTGGGGTCGTGGGCGACGTCCACGTTGTCGACCTCCACGCGGGTGCGCGGCAGGGCGTAGGGGGCCTCCCGCTGCAGCCAGGCGACCAGCTCCTCGCGCAGCTGGCACTGGAGGGTGAACACGTCGGCGTTATTGGCGCCGGAGACGGCCACCCGCACGGTGACGGTGCCCGCGGAGGTGTCGGTGACGTCCACGGAGGCGACCCGCCCGTCCCACACGGACGAACCGGACAGGATCCGTTCCACCTCGGCGCGCAGGGCCGCCACCGGCGCGCGCCAGTCCAGGTCGATGGTGAAGGTACCGGTCAGCTGACTGCCGCGGCGCGACCAGTTGGCGAAGGGGTTCTGAGTGAAGTAGGTGGAGGGGAAGATCAGGCGCCGCCCGTCCCACACGCGCACCACCACGTAGGTCAGGGTGATCTCCTCGATGAAGCCCTGCTCGTCGTTGACCACCACGACGTCGTCCACGCGGATGGCGTCGGTGGTGGCCAGCTGGATGCCGGCGAAGAGATTGCCCAGGGTCGACTGGGCGGCCAGGCCGGCAACGACCGAGACCAGTCCGGCGGAGGCCAGCAGGGAGGCCATGGCCACACGCGCCGAGGGGAAGGTCATGGCGGCGCCGACGAGCCCGCAGATCACGATGATGAACTCCGCCACGCGCCGCAGCACCTGCGCCTGGGTGGTGATGCGCTTGGTGCGGTCGACGTCGCCGTGGGCGCGCACCCCGATCACGATGGAGGACTCCACCGCCTTGGCCACTCCCACCACCACCCAGGTGGCGGACAGGATGATGCCGATCACCAGGGCGTGGAGCACGAACTGCGCCCAGTCCGGCTGGGAGAGGTCGAAGAAGGCGATCTGCCCGCCGACGAAGGCTCCGATCAGCGCCGCCAGCACGTACATGGGGTTGCGGCAGAAGCGGATCAGCTCGGCGTACAGCGCCCGACGCTGCCCCATGGCGCGCAGGACGACGACGAGTATGAGTACCAGCGCAATGCCGATGAGCACCCCAATACCCGCCCGCCAGGCCAGCGCGAATACGTCGGCGGTGGCCTCCACGACCGCCTCGGCGGCGTCGGCAGCACCTTCGGTGGCCGAGGAGGTGGCGGAATCGCTGGGGTTATCGGCACTCAGGACCGCGGTCAGGGCTGTGAGGGCGCGTGCTGGTGCGGCTAGTGCAGCGGGTGCGATGACCATGTGCCCAAGACTAGGGCCCGGCGCTGTGCCCGAGCTGTGCAGGTCCGGGACATGGTCGTCATTCACATCACTGCGGTTCCGACCACTCGGGCGTCGGCCGCGCCACCGTCAACCGGTGACCAGCGGTAGCCCCGCGAGGACGGATCCCAGGGCGAGCAGCTCGCGGGGAAGGTACTCGGCCACCGTCAGCCCGACGACGTCGGCCGCCTCGCCGAGGTCGGCAATCAGGCGGTGCACCTGGGCGGCAGTGAGCCCGCCGGATACCCGCCCGAGACCGAGGGCGACCTCGTCGGCGTCGATCGTGTCGACGTCGAAGTGGATAGCCAGGCGGGAGGCACCGGTGGCGTGGAGCCAGTCGATGAGGGGGCGGGTGTCCACGCGCAGATCATCCGGCCCGAAGGCGGTAATGCCCCAGCTCGACACGTGCTCGTCGCAGTCGGGCTCCCACTCGTGCAGGCCGGCCCAGGCGATGCGGGAGGGGTCGATGCGGGACGGCAGATGTGACAGGACCTCGGCATCGCCCCTGCCGGCCAGGGCGGTTACGGCCATGGCGTGGTAGCCGTCGTAGCCGGTGTCGGGGGTGTCGACGTCGGGGTGGGAGTCGATCCAGACCACGGCGAGGTCGTCGCCGTACTTGTTGGCGAGCCAGGCGAATGGGGCGACGGAGACGGAGCACTCGCCGCCGATGGTGAGGATGCGCTCGACGCCCGGGTGGGAGTCGATGGTCCGCAGGGCGGCGTCGATGCCGGCCAGGATGGCGCTGCGCGATTCGATGCCGCCGGTGGAGCCCTCGGGGCCGTCCGGGCCGGCGAGCTCGGTCAGATCGACGGGGACCGTCGCGGTGGGGCCGGCGGCGGGCGGGAGCAGGGCGGCCAGGGCACGGGCGCCGGCCATGTAGCCGCGACGGGCGACCGGCGCCGGGAGTTCCGGGACGAGCGCGCCGGCGTTGGCATAGCCGGCACCCTGCCATTGGGGCCAGATCAGCCGCAGGGTGGCGGGGTCGTCGTTGGGCGGGTAGGAGGGGAGGAATCCGGGGACGGGCTGCGCTGCGCTCACGGCTTCAGAGTAGGCGTAAGAGAGGAACAGCCAGCAATAGACCACTAGACGTACTACGTCTGCCGTAGTACGTTGGACGTATGAACATAGTCGCGACCCGCCGCCGACCCCCAGGGCCGGAGCACCCCGCGGAAGGCCGTCATGATTAGCGCCGACGCCATCCGCGGCTACATCGACCTGATCGCGCTCACACTGTTGCGCGACCGTCCCTCCTACGCCTACGAGCTCGCCAAGACCATCGCCGAGGTGGCACAGGGGCAGTACACGATCAAGCAGACCACGCTGTACTCCGCACTCAAACGCCTGGAGTCGGCGGGACTGGTCTCCTCCTTCGCGGACACCAGCGAGTCGGGCAAGCCCCGCACCTACTACCGCCTCACGGACGCCGGACGTACCCACCTGAACGACAAGCTCGCCGAGTGGGAGGACACCAAGGCCCTCATCGACCGCTTCGCCCTGTACGCCTCCGCTCACCCCTCCTCCGCTGAGCCCTGATCCACCGACCGCCCGTAAAGGCGCGAATCACCCACCCCCTCCAAGCAGACAAGGAGCCCATGATGGACACCATCGACACTTTTCTCGAGGCCATGTTCGCCCCCTACCCAGCCACCCCGCGCCTGTTGGAGGCCAAGCAGGAGCTCCACGCCATGATGGAGGACGCCTACGCCGACGCCATCGCCTCCGGGAAGTCACACAACGAGGCGGTCGGGTCGGTGATCACCGACTTCGGCAATCTGGAGGAACTGGCGCCCGTGCTCGGCATTCTCCCCGATATCCGTGGCGCCGAGGCCGGGACGACCGCTGCTGGCGAGCACGGCGCCGCGAGCAGCAGCGACACCGGCACCCCGACCACGCCCGGCACGACGTCGTCGGAGTACCCCGTCATCACGCTGCCGGAGGCGCAGGCACTGGCCGAGGCGCGTCGCACCACCGGCACCCTGCTCGGCAATGGCGTCGCCCTGTGCGTGCTGGCGGCGGTGCCGTTGTTCGCATGCGTAGCCCTGTCCCAGGGTGAGGACGGCCTGGGGCTCATCCCCCTGAACGAGGACCAGGCTTCAACGCTCGGACTCGTTCTGACGCTTGTCCTAGTGGCGCTCGCGGTATCCGTGCTGATACGCCGCCACCGGGCCTTCACCGGCCTCACCCACCTGACGGACGGAAAGTTCACGCGCAATCCGGTCGTCTCCGCTTGGACCGCGAGACTGCGGCTGGAGCACGAGGGAGTGCGGTCGCGGGCGCTGAGCATCGCCGTCGCCCTGTGGATCATGGCTCCAATCCCCACCGTGGGGGCAGGCATCCTATTCCAGGAGTCAGCCGACCGCTCCGGGCCGCCGCTGGGTCTAGTCCTCACCCTGTTCATGGTCGCGGCCGGTCTGCGGATCTTCCTGCCGACCACCTGGGCGTCCATGACGCATACGACCGTCACCGAGGAGGGCCGTCCCGCCGACGCCGCACCCACCTGGCGCAACCCCGAGGAGAACCCGTTCATTGAGGCGATCGCCGGGCCGTACTGGATCGGCTGCGTGGCCATCTACCTCGCCTGGTCCTTCATCGGCTCCAGCTGGGACATCAGCTGGATAATCTGGCCGATTGCGGGCGCCCTGTTCGGCGCGATCGCCGCAGGCGAGGCCGGCCTGCGGTCCTGGCGCTCCCGCTAACAAACCGACGTGCCGCAGCGTCCCCGCATCGCCGATATCGGTAGAAGCTGTTGCGGCGAGAGTAGCCTGGCGCATGTAGGCACTGCGAGTTCGAGGAGGAACGTCTCATGCTCGTCAACCAACACGCAGGCTCACCGAACCGAAGGACGCCGACTACGTGCGAGCGCTCCGGTGCCGACCGATTCCCTGGGAAGCGCTCGAGTTCGCGGCATGACGCGGTTTTCTTACCATTCGCCGAGCAGGGCACCGTGGCTGAGTCATGCGTTTCAACGGCAGCGCTCGCGAGATCAGGTACAATCCTTGGCATGCTGCGGCAAAATTAGCGAGCTGTCTTCCCGGTCTCCACGACCGGGCTCCATTGAGGCCAGACGGAACAGGACGGGGCGTTCACCCACGGCCCTGTCTTCCCGGTCTCCACGACCGGGCTCCATTGAGGC
>NZ_QMIN01000015.1:23787-39540 GCF_003287795.1 Actinomyces sp. Z5 | reverse complement strand
CACTTGCGCATGAGCAAGCACGACCTGCGGGCCAGGCCCGTCTTCCACCACACCCACGACGCCATCCAGGCCCATCTCACCGTGGTGATGGCATCCCTGGCCGTCGCCCGCCACCTACAACAAGCCACCGGTGTGAGCATCAAACGGCTCGTCCGCGAACTCAAACCACTCCAAGAAGTCACAATCACCATCAACGGCCACCACATCACCGCCCAACCCCAGACCACCCAGACCGCACAGCAAATCCTCAACAACCTGAACGCCGCAGGGCACTAAACTGGCACGACTCAGGCCCGATGCAAGCGGCTCAGCTGAACCACTTGCTGAGGGCATCCACAAGGACACCAATGGCCCGGACCAGGTCAGCTTTCGCTCAGCTGCCGGGCCATTCCCTTGCCCCTGCGGACTTTGGCATGTCGGCCCCTCGGCTTGGACACGGCCACCACCTCCTCCCTGGCTCCTGCCTTCCCGGCCAAGGACATGAGGCGATCCGAGAGAAGGTGCCGAAGCAGGCTGTTCCAGCACAGGTGACGGGAACGACACGAATCGGTACGGTCCGGGCGGTCAACCGCCTGGTGGCGCACTCACCCGCACAGCGCCGGGAACACCATCGGGGTTTGCTGCCGCCATCTCCCGCAGTCCGCTCTCTACTACGCCACTTCGGTGTTGGGTACGCCGGTTAGCGGTTGATTGAAGGCCTCACAGGCGTACAACCAACCGCTAACTGGCGTAGTAGAGGCCGATCCGGCGTAGTAAAGAACGGCTTCCCCGGCGTCCGGCAACCAGGAGCCGCGGCCACGCCATCGGCCAACAACCATCCCGCCGACCGACGGCGGCCGGCTCCATCCCACCGGGGCGTTACCACAGCCACCCGCCGGGACTCCGGCGCCTGCGCCGCTTCACCGAGCCCCCGGACCGGCAGGGCGAGTGCAGCGTTGCTGACGGTGGCACCTGCGCTGCTTCGCCCTGGCGCCGACTTGGTCGCAGGTGAGGAAAACCGAAGGGCGGGCTTGCGCAATGAGATCCCCGACATGCCCGTGACGCCGCCGGAACCGGCCGCGCGGCGACCCCCACAGTTCCCACTTTCCGGCGTGATACCAGGCTTCCCCGAGCGATCACCAAGGTTCCCCATACAGGCGGTGGAGCGACCCCGGTCACTGCCCTAATCTGGTCACGGTTACGCCAAAGCTGTCGTGGAGGAAAGGACCCCAACCCGTGCGCATAGCACTATTCGCCACGTGTCTGGCAGACACGATGTTCCCCCAGGCCGCGCAGGCCACCGTCACCATTCTCGAACGTCTCGGCCACGAGGTCGTCTTCCCCCAGGGGCAGGCCTGCTGCGGCCAGATGCACGCCAACACCGGCTACTTCAAGCAGGCCGCCTCCATCGTGGAGAACCACGTCAAGACCTTCGAGCCCGTCCTGGACGGGGAGTGGGACGCCGTCGTCGTCCCCTCCGGGTCCTGCGCGGGGGCCGCCCGGCACGAGCAGCGGCTGGTGGCCGAGCACGTGGGCGACGCCGCCCTGGTCAAGCGGGTGGACGCCCTGAGCAAGTACACCTACGACATCTCCGAGTTCCTCGTCGACGTACTCGGCCTGGAGGACGTGGGCGCCTACTTCCCGCACACGGTCACCTACCACCCCACCTGCCACTCCATGCGGGTGGCGCACGTCGGCGACCGCCCCTACCGGCTGCTGCGGGCCGTCGAGGGCCTGACCCTCATCGAGCTTCCCGATGAGAAGGTGTGCTGCGGCTTCGGCGGCACCTTCTCCATCAAGAACTCCGACACCTCCACCGCCATGGTCGCGGACAAGGCCGCCAACGTCATGTCCACCGGCGCCGAGGTGCTGTGCACCGGCGACTACTCCTGCCTCATGAACATCGGCGGGGCCCTGTCCCGCGTCAACTCCGGCGTGCGCGTCATGCACCTGGCGGAGATTCTCGCCTCCACCAAGGAAGCCCCGTTCGAGGGCCACGTCTCCTTCCAGCCCAGCAAGGATCAGGTGCGACTGTAATGACCCAGACGTTTCTAGGCATGCCCGCCTCCGCCCCCGACGAGCAGCCCCACACCGGTGGCTGGCGCACCAATGTCGCGGTCCCGCAGGACACGCTGCGCTGGGGCCACACCTTCCCCGAGGGCGCCCACAAGACCCTCGCCAACACCCAGATGCGCCGCAACCTGGGCCACGCCACCCGCACCATCCGCAACAAGCGGCAAATGCGCGTGGACGAGATGCCCGACTGGGAGGACCTGCGCAACGCGGCGGAGGCCGTCAAGTTCGAGGTCGCCTCCCGCCTTCCGGAACTGTTGGAGCAGTTCGAGGCCAATGTGACCGCCAACGGCGGCATCGTCCACTGGGCCCGCGACGCCGCCGAGGCCAACCGGATCGTCGCCGACATCATCAAGTCCAAGGGCGTGGACGACGTCGTCAAGATCAAGTCGATGGCCACCCAGGAGACCAACCTCAACGAGTACCTGGCGGACGAGGGCATCACCGCGCACGAGACCGACCTGGCCGAGATGATCGTCCAGCTCGCCGACGACATGCCCTCCCACATCGTGGTTCCGGCCATCCACCGCAACCGCTCCGAGGTGCGCGGCATCTTCCTGGACCGCATGGGCGACGCCCCCGAGAACCTCTCTGACAACCCGCAGGAGCTCACCGCCGCCGCGCGTGCACACCTGCGCCGCAAGTTCCTGCACGCCAAGGTGGCCGTCTCCGGCACCAATATGGGCATCGCGGAAACGGGCACGGTCTCGATCTTCGAGTCCGAGGGCAACGGGCGCATGTGCCTGACCCTGCCGGACACGCTGATCACCCTCATGGGCATCGAGAAGTTGGTCCCCCGCTACCAGGACGCGGAGATCTTCACCCAGCTGCTGCCCCGCTCCGCCACCGGCGAGCGCATGAACCCCTACACCTCCATGTGGACGGGCGTCACCCCCGGTGACGGCCCCCAGGAGTTCCACCTCATCCTCATGGACAACGGCCGCACCAAGGTGCTCACCGACCCGATCGGCAGGCAGGCGCTGGCCTGCATCCGCTGCGGCTCGTGCATGAACATCTGCCCGGTCTACCAGCACACCGGCGGCCACGCCTACGGCTCGGTCTACCCCGGCCCGATCGGCTCGATCCTCACCCCTCAGCTCACGCAGGGGCTCGACGACGACGATCCGGTCCACACCCTGCCCTTCGCCTCCTCCCTGTGCGGGGCCTGCGCGGAGGTGTGCCCGGTCAAGATCGACATTCCCACCATCCTCATCCACCTGCGCGCCCGCAGCGTGGACGTCAAGCGCCGCCTGGTGCCGGACATGTGGGATGTGGCCATGAACGCCACGGCGCCGATCATGTCCAACGGCAAGGCCTGGCTGGCCGCCACCGAGGGGGTCAAGGCCACGCGCCTGCTCGGGAAGGACGGGCGGATCGGCGCCCTGCCGTTCCCCGCCTCGCTGTGGACGCGCTCACGCGACCTGCCCGTGGCTCCCAAGGAGTCGCTGCGGCACTGGTGGAAGCGCACTCACCCGGACGGCGTCACCCCCGCCCGTACGGTTGCCGACGCCGCCGCACAGCCCATCCCCGAGGAGAACCGCTGATGGATGCCAAGACCGCAATACTCGCCCGCGCCCGCGAGGCCATCTCCCGCTCCCAGCAGGGCCGGCCCGTGCGGGATATCCCCCGCAACTACATCCGGGTGGGCGCCGACGCCCCCGGCTCCGAGCCGGTGGTGGCAGACATGGTCGAGAAGCTCGAGGACTACTCCGCCAAGGTGGTGCTGGCGCCCAAGGACGCCGCCGTCCTGGACGCCATCGATGAGCTGCTCGGGGCGGCCACGAACGTCGTCGTCCCCGCCGGGCTGCCGCAGGCCTACAAGGAGGCGGCCGCGCGCGGCGGGCGCACGGTGCGCGAGGACTCGCGGGAGGAGCCGATCCCGACCCTGGAGCTCGACCAGATCGACGCGGTGCTGACCTGCTCGCGCGTGGGGATCTCCCTGTCGGGCACGATCTGCCTGGACGGCGAGCCCGACCAGGGGCGGCGCGCCATCACCCTGGTGCCGGACAAGCACGTGGTGGTCCTGGAGCGGGAGATGATCATGCCGACGGTACCGCAGGCGGTGGACGTGCTCGGGCAGCACCCGACGCGCCCGACCACCTGGATCGCCGGCGGCTCGGCCACCTCCGACATCGAGCTGGTGCGCGTCAACGGCGTGCACGGCCCGCGCAACCTGGGCGTCGTCATCGCGCACTGACGCCCCGCGCGGGAGGCACTTGCACCCCGATGCAACCCTGCGACGCACGGCCATGACCACTGGTACCCCTGATCCGCTCTCGGCGCGCGCGGACACCCGCGCGCGCCGGGAGGCGCTCATCCGCGAGCTGCGTGAACGCGGCGAGATGGAGGTCTCCGAGCTCCCGGAGCGCTTCGGGGTATCCGTGGAGACCATTCGCCGAGATCTGCGCCAACTGGAGTCAAGCGGCCGCATTATCCGCACCTACGGGCGGGTCACGGCCGCCGAGTCCGCCACCTACGAGACCAGCCGCGCCTTCCGTTCCAGCCACCACACCGACGAGAAGGACCGCATCGCCCGGGCGGCCGCCGCCTGCCTGGGGCACGCAGAAACGGTGTTCCTCGACGAGGGCAACCAGCCGCTGCTGGTCGGACGGTCGCTTCCCGTCGACCGCCCCCTCACCGTGGTGACCACCTCCCTGCCCACGGCGCTCGAACTGGCCGAGCGACCGCGCTACACCGTGATCACCGTCGGCGGCCGGATCCGGCCCACCACGCTGGGCGCCGTCGGTCACTGGGCCACCACCATGCTGGAACAGATGGAACCGGATCTGGCCTTCATCGGCGCCAACGGCGTCACCGACGCGGGCTGGCTGACCACCCCGGATCCGGCCGTGGCCGCGGTCAAGGAGGCGGCGCTGGCGGTCGCCCGTCGCGCGGTATTCGTCGGCAACCACACGAAGTTCGGCCATTCCACCTTCGTTCGCTTCGGGCACGTGCGCGCACTGGAGCGCATCATCACCGGCAGGGAGCTGCGGAGGGCGACGGCGCGGCGGCTGGGCTCCTTCGGACCGCAGGTGGACCGGGTCTGAGTTGAAGCGGAGTGTCTGACTCAGCGCGGTGTCCGACAGCCGCCGACACTCGACATGGCATCGACGACCGCTCGCAAGTTTGCCCCGCTCTGGTCGTGACTCGGGGTGAACATTGTCGGAAACGGTCACCAGCGCGTCCGGATTCGGTAAACTCCGACCCTATTCGGTCGCCTTGATCCGCGTCATCCGGGCATTTCCGGAGTCGGACACCGGCAAACTGCACGCCCGCAACCGGTCACCGAGGCGGTCACCGCTCGGTCCCACACTTGATGCCACCGGCGAAGGACGCCGGCCCCTGAAACAGCGACCAAAGGTGATCGAGCAACGATGCCCTCCTCCAACAGGCTCATAGCAGCCATACAGAAGACTGGATTCCCCACCAACCTCGCCACCGGATTCCTGGCGGTCATCATCTTCGTGATCGGTGACGGCATCGAGGCGGTGTGGATCACCAACTACCTGTCCAGCGACGCCGTCGGCTTCGCCGTCTCCCAGGCCTCAATGATCGTCACCTCCTACGGGGTGGTCGTCGCCATTGCGGCCTTCCTGTCCGGCGCCCTGTGTGACGCGATCGGTTGCCGGCGGGTGATGCTGATCGGCCTGGTGTCATTCCTGGTGTTCGACGCGCTGTTCATCGCCGTGGGCCTGCCCAGTCACAATCTGCCGCTGCTGCTCCTGTTCTATGGGTTCCGCGGCTTCGGCTACCCCATGTTCGCCTACGGGTTCCTCACCTGGACCATGATGGTGACCCCGCCCGCCCGGCAGTCCTCGGTCTCCGGCTGGTTCTGGTTCGCCTTCAGCCTGGGCATGCAGCTGCTCGGCTCCTACTTCTCCAGCCTGCTGCTGCCGCACATCGGCCACATCGCCACCCTCTGGCTCGGTTGGATCCTGGCGGCCGTGGGCGGCGTGATCGGCATGCTGTTCCTGCGGCTGCACCCCTCCTCGGCGCAGACCCGCGGCAAGTCCGTGGTGGAGTCCGTCGGCTCAGCCGTGTCCGTGCTGTGGCGCTACCCGAAGGTCTCCATTGGCGGGATCGTCAAGGTCATCAACCTCTCCGGCCAGTACGGCATGCAGGCCTACTACGTGGTCTACCTGCACAAGGTGTACGGCATGCCCGAGTCCCAGGCGATCCTTGAGTTCTCCATCTTCGGCTTCGTGGCCATCCTCGGCGACGTCTTCTGGGGCGTGGTCGGCGACAAGCTCGGCTGGCGCAACACCCTGCAGTGGTTCGCCACCCCGATTACGGCCGCGGCGCTGGCGTACATCTACCTGATCCCGATCGTCGCCGGACCGAACTTCTTCCTCATCGCCCTGGGCACCTCCGCCGTCGGCATCGGCCTGAGCGCCCACGTGCCGACCACGCCGCTGATCACCGCCCACGCCCACGGGGAGACCGGCAACGCACTGGCCATCCTCAACCTCGGCGCCGGCCTGGGCGCCTTCGTGGGCCCGGCCATCGTCACCCTGCTCATGGGCGATGAGACCACCGCCGGCGGCTACCTGTGGGTGGCCATGGCGCTGGCCGGAATCTACGTCGTCTCCTTCTTCCTGTGCTTCGCCCTGAAGCTGCCCGGCAACGCCCGCATCCTGGAGACCTTCGACGACGACGTCGATGCCCGTAAGGAGGCGGTCAAGGCCTGACCCGCACGCAGCCCGCCACACCAAAGTCACCCGGCAAGCCCACGCACCGACAAGATACTGATTCACCATCAAAGACAAGGATGTCCATCATGACCACCACACTCGCCGCCTCCCCGCTCGCCCCCGCCTACGACCGCTCCGCCCTGACCACCGGAATCGTGCACATGGGCGTGGGCGGCTTCCACCGCGCCCACCAGGCCATGTACCTCGACCGGCTCATGCGCAACGGCAAGGCCCTGGACTGGGGCATCTGCGGGGTCGGCCTGCTGCCCCAGGACGCGCGCATGCGGGACGCCCTGACCGGCCAGGACTACCTGTACAGCCTGACCCTCAAGCACCCCGACGGCCACCACGAGCCGGCCATCATCGGCTCCATCTGCGACTACCGCTTCGCCCCCGAGGACCGTGCCGGGGTGCTGGAGGTGATGACGGCGCCGACCACCCGGATCGTCTCCCTGACCGTGACCGAGGGCGGCTACAACATCGACGACGCCACCGGCGCCTTCCGCGCCGAGGCGCCCGGGGCCGCCCACGACGCCGCCCACCCCCACGAGCCGGAGACCTCCTTCGGCTACATCGTGGAGGCGCTGCGGCTGCGCCGCGAGGCCGGCACCGCCCCGTTCACGGTGATGAGCTGCGACAACCTTCCCGGCAACGGGAGGATCGCCCGCACCGCCGTCGTCGCCCAGGCGCGCCTGTCCGACCCGGAACTGGCCGACTGGATCGACGCCAACGTCGCCTTCCCCAACTGCATGGTCGACCGCATCACCCCGCAGACCACCCCCGCCGACATTGAGGAGGTGCGCGCCGAACTGGATGTGGAGGACGCGTGGCCGGTGGTGGCCGAGCCCTTCACCCAGTGGGTGCTGGAGGACGACTTCCCGGCCGGACGCCCGCCCTATGAGGAGGTCGGGGTGCAGATGGTCGACGACGTCGTCCCCTATGAGCTGATGAAGCTGCGGCTGCTGAACGCCTCCCACCAGGGCCTGGCGCACTGGGGCCGGCTGCTGGGCATGGAGTACGCGCACACGGCCGCCGCCGACCCCGACATTGCCGCCTGGGTGCGTGCCTTCCTGGAGCGCGAGGCGCGGCCGCGGCTGCTGCCGGTGCCGGGCATCGACTTGGACGAGTACATCGACACGCTCTTCGAGCGCTTCACCAATGAGGCGATCGCGGACACGCTGCTGCGGCTGGCGCAGTTCGGCCCCTCCGGCATGCCGAAGTTCGTGCTGCCGACCGTGCGCGACAACCTCGCCGCGGGCGGGCCGATCCGCCTGGGCGCGGCCATGTGCGCCGCCTGGTCGCTGGGGGTGCTCGGCACCGACGAGAACGGTGAGGCGATCCCTGTGGCCGACGACCTGCGGCCCTTCGCCGAGAAGCAGGAGGCGGGCGACGAGCTCGGCTTCATCGGCAACCGGGAGATCTTCGGCGACCTGGCCGACGACGAGCGCTTCCGCACCGCCTACATCGAGGAGCTGGCGGCGCTCAAGCGCGAGGGTGCCCGCGCCCGCATGCGCGCCCTGCTCGCCTGAGCCATCACCGGCCCCCCTTCACCGAGGTCGGTAGACGTTACGTGCCGAGATCGGTCGAGACGGCTAGCGAGGCCGGCACAAGCCACACACCGCGACCAGTAGTAATGACGGGCCCGACGACTTCCGTCGCCGGGCCCGTCGTGTGCGTCGAATTCAGGCAGCCGCCCTCGGTCAGGCGGCCGCCGCCTTCGCCTTGTTCTCCTCCTGCAGCGCCGCCCGCTCGGATGCGGGCAGCCAGCCGGTGTTCACCAGCCGTACCTGGTACCACCAGGCCACGGCGAACAGGAGGACGCCGAAACCGAGCGCGGTGAGCGAACCGCCGACGGCTCCCAAACGGCTGAGCACGCCCACGATCGAGCCGAACCAGCCGAAGTCGGCGTCACCGAAGGTGGAGTTGGCCAGGCCGAGGGACCCCATGACGGTCAGCAGCGCGGCCGGCAGGAAGGTGATGAGCATGCCGTTGACGAATCCGCCCAGGATCGCGCCCCGGCGCCCGCCGGTGGCATTGCCGAACACCCCGGCACCGCCGCCGTCGAAGAAGTGCGGGACCATGCCGGGCAGGATGAGCGCCATCCCCCAGGCGGGCCCGAACCAGACGGCGATCAGCGCCAGCGAGGCCAGACCGCCCAGGAAGGAGGCGATGAAGCCGATCAGTGAGGCGTTGGGGCCGAAGGGGAAGACGATCGGGATGTCGAGCGCGGGCTTGGCGCCGGGCACCACCCGGTTGGCGATTCCCTGGAAGGCCGGTACCAGTTCACCGAGGATGATGCGCACCCCGTACAGGATGATGCTGACGCCGATCCCGAACTGCAGTGCCTGCGCAAAGGCCGCCATGATGTAGGAGCCGTAGGTGTCGGAGGTCTGCGTCCCCTCGAAGACCGTCATGAGTTCCTCGCGGGGTACGGCGATCATGCCCCAGATGGCGAACACCAGATACAGGACCAGCATGAGCAGGGTCGTTGAGACCATGGAGTCGCGTAGGAAGCGCAGGCCCTGCGGGAACTTCATGTCCTCGGTGGAGCGTGAGCGCTTGCCGACGGCGCTGCCGAGCGCACCAGCCAGCAGGTAGCCGACAGTGTTGAAGTGACCCACGGCCAGCTTGTCATCCCCGGTGACCCGGTTCATGTACGGCTGGGCGAAGGCCGGCATCACCACCATGATGATGCCCATGAGCACCGAGCCGACCACCACCACGAGGGCGGAGTGCCCGGGGCCGAAGCCCACCGACAGGACCACGGCCAGCAGCGTCGACATGAACACCATGTGGTGTCCGGTAAGGAACACGTACTTCAGCGGCGTGAATCTGGCCAGCAGCAGCATCACCAGGAAGCTGAGCACGATGAGATAGGCGGATGTGGTCCCATACTCGCTCGCGGCCTGGGCGGTAATGACCTCGTTGGTCGGGACGACGCCGTGGGCGCCGGTAACCGTGAAGATCAGGTCCCCGAACGGCGCCAGCGCGCTCGTGACCACGGTGGCGCCGGCACCGAGGATCAGATAGCCCATTGCCGCCTTGAGTCCTCCGCCGATGACCTGCCCGGCGGACTTGCGCAGCGCGATCAGGCCGACGGCGGCGACGATGCCGATCAGGTAGGCGGGGACGTTGAGGATCTCCTGGCTGATGAAATCGAGAACCGCGACCAACGCGTTCACTGAGTCTTCTCCTTCAAGGCGGCCTCGATCTCGGAGATGTCGGTGAAGTTGCGGACCACGGCGACCGGCGTGGACAGCCCGGTGAGCTCCTCGGCGAGTTCAGCCGAGGTGATGATCAGATCGGCGCTCTGCGCGGCCCCCTTGGCGGTGCCGATGTCGGAGGTGCTGACCTCCGCGTCAAGGCCGAGCGAGGCCGCGGCCTGCTCGACGTTCATCTTCAGCAGCATCGAGGTGCCGATGCCCATGCCGCAGACGCAGGTGATGTTCATTCTTCTTCCAATCCGGTAGAGGTGGTGGTGTCGGTTGAGTTCGGGTCGAGCAGTGCGCGGAGCGCCGCGGGAGTGGGTGCACGGTCCAACTCGGTGCGAGCGACAGGGTCGGACAGGGCGCGAGCGAGGGCGGCCATGACGTCCAGGTGCTCCCGCTCGTCCTTGGCTGCCAGCCCGATGATGTGGCGCACCGGATCGTTCGGGCTGCCGAAGTCGACGGGGTGTGTCAGCCGCACCCAGCTCATGCCGGTGTGCAGCACCGCCGGGGAGGGCCGCGAGTGCGCCAGGGCGAGACCGGGGGCGATGACGATGTAGGGGCCGTGCTCCTCCACGGCCGCGATCATCTCCTCGGTGTATTCGGGTGTCGCCGCCCCGGAAGCGGTAAGCCCCTCCCCTGCCAGCCGAAGCGCATCACGCCAGTCGATCGCGTCGACGTCGAGTCGGAAGGACGTATCCGGTAAAGCGGTGGACAGAGTGAGAACAGCCATCGTTGCCTCTTCTCGTCATGTGTGCCGGTGGGCTCCGGTGGACACGACGATACCGGCCACAACCCGTTATGTAAAGAGCTTTACAAAACTGTCCTGGTCTGGGCGCCGTGAGGTCACTCGGGTCAGCAGCATGTCCAGATGCGCGGGGGCCGTCAGCAGATCCTGAGCCAACAGCGCCGCCCCGACCACGCCGGCGTCGGCCCCCAGCTGCGCCGACGCGACGACGAGCGGCCGAGTCGCCTCCTGGGGCCCGACGGCTTCCAAGGCGGCGCGCAACGGGTCCAGGAACACCGCTCCGCCGTCGGCGAGGGCGCCGGCGACCACCACCGCGGAGGGATTGAGAACCGCAATGACCGGCGCGAGCGCACGGCCCACGAGTCGCGCCGAAAGCTCAAGTAGCTCGATACTCAGCGAGTCCCCGCGCAGCGCCAGGTCGGCCAGTTCTTCACTACTGCCGACCGTCCAGCCGGCCTCGCTCAGGCGCTCCCGCAGGGCCCAGCCGCCGGCGACCGATTCCAAGCACCCGAATCGCCCGCAGCGGCACTGCCGCCCCTCCGAAATCCGCATGTGCCCGATCTCTCCGGCCGCCCCAGTGGCGCCCGTGCGCACGACGCCATTGATCACGGCAGCCGCGGCGATTCCCTCACCCGCCTTAACCAGGATGATGCCGTCGGGGTTGGACCAGTGCATCCGGTACTCGCCGAGTGCGGTCACCTGCACATCACTGCCCACGGCCACCGGGACGCCGTCGAAATCCTCTTTCAACTCCGCGGCAAGATCGACCCCGTGCCATCCAGGCATGAGCGCCGGGTGGACCAGGCGCCGTGAGACGGGATCGACCGGACCGGGAACACAGACTCCCACACCGAGGACGCTGTCGGCGGCGCCGATCTCCTTGAGCATTGCCTTCAAACGACGGCGGACCCAGGGGAGCACCGTGCCAGGACCGCCAGAGAGGTCCAGTAGCCGGTCATCACGTACCAGGATCGTCCCGGCGAAGTCCGTCACCGCCAGGTTGGTGCGTGAGCTGCCGATGTCGACGGCCAGCAGCACGCCGCAGCCGGGGCGAATTCGGAATACCGTGCGCGGCCTGCCACCGGTCGAGGCGTCCTGCCCGGCCTCGTCCACCAGCCCCGAGCGCAGCAGCACGTCAAGCCGCTTGCCCAACGTGACTCGTGAAAGCTGCATACGATCCTGAAGCTCGGACCGAGTGGTCGCCTCTCCGCGCCGGATCAGCCCGAGGAGTTCACTGGCCTCAGCCTCTCGCACGTTCCCCATGACGCCGCCTCATGTTTGCCCCTCACGGCGATAGTACCCAATTCGCCGCTTTCGACGGCAGCCCCCGGGACAGAGATCGCACGTTCGAATCGCATGCTCGCTTGCCCCGATCCGCCCACTCCGATCTGCATTTGCGTCTGCCGACAACCCCGTCGTTTCCGCCTGCACCCGCCCGGCAGGATAGCCTTGGGTCCCGTGAGCACCCGCGTCATCCTGCTTGCCGGCCCGTCCGGCTCCGGTAAGACCTCCCTGCTACGTCGGTGCGGCGCACACCGCCTCAAACTGGACGACTTCTATCGCGACGGCGATGAGCCGGGCATGCCTCTGCTTGACGGCACGTTCTCAGGCGCCGACGGTGTCAGTCGGGCCGAGGCCATGAGCGCCATAGACTGGGACAACCCGGCCTCCTGGGACGCCGACCGGGCCATGACGGCGATTCTGGAACTGTGTGCCACCGGCTCGACGACTGTGCCCGTGTACTCGATCCGGGACAACGCCACCGTCGACTACACCACCCTCGACGTGGACGCCCTGCCGGCATACGTCGCGGAGGGCGTGTTCGCCGCGGAGCTCGTGGACCGTTGCCGGGAGGCCGGCGTGCTCGCCGACGCGCTCGTGCTGCGGCGCCCGCGCCTGCAGACCTGGTGGTTCCGGCTGCGCCGGGACCTGGCCGAGCATCGCAAGCCCATTCATGTGCTGCTGCGCCGCGGACTGCGACTGGCGCGGGAGGAACCCACCAAGATCGCCGGCTGGGTGGCGAAGGGGTGCCGCCCGGTCGATCGCGCCGAGTGCGAGGCCATCATCACTGAATACCTCAGCGCCGGCGTCCAGCAGTCCCGGGCCGACGACGCCGCCTGAGCCCCGTGTCCGACAGGCATCTCCCCCGGCCGCCCCGCGCGAAACCGATCCGACCGCGGGACCTTGAGTCCGCCGGCGCCGTCGTCCTGCGTGCGGGAGGGTACGTTGACCTAGCCCGGATAAGCGGCGTCGACATCTCTGGGGTGGATCTGCGCGGGTTGGAGCTGGTTGAGTGCGTCCTGGAGGATGTGCGGGCAGACCGCGCCCACCTTGAGGAGTTCCGCCTGGCGGAGTCGCGTGTGGACGGGCTGACGGCCTCCGAGCTGCACGCACAGCGGTCGGTGTGGAGAGAGGTCTCCTGGGAGTTCTCACGGGTCGGAGCCTGCGAATGCCACGATGCGCAGTGGCGCAGCGTGCTGGTCGAGGACTGCCGCATCGGCTTCCTTGGGCTGGGGCGGGCCAATCTGCTGGATGTGCGCCTACGCGGTTGCACGGTGGACACGCTCGACCTGACCGCCGCCACGCTCAACCGAGTGGCTTTTGACGACTGCCGCGTCGGCGAGTTGCGGATCCGGGAGAGTCGACTCAAAGACGTGGACCTGCGGGGACTTCAACTCGAGCAGATCGACGACGCCGCGGGCCTGCGAGGAGCGTGGGTGGGCGCCGATCAACTCGTGGAGCTAGCGCCCGCGCTCGCCGCACATGCGGGCCTAAGAATCATCTAGCGCCCGGCTCCCGCGCCTTTCTAGCTCTCCCCATTCCTCCGCTTCGCCGAGACCGGTGCCGGTGACGTTCCCCGACTGGCGGGAGGCATGTCCCGGCGGCCCGCCGGCTCCGCCGACCGCCCCGGCCCTGGGGTTATCCACAGGGGCCGCGGGCCGGGTGGCGACGACCGCGAGGGTCACGGTACGGTTGCGCAGCATCGGCACGCCGCCGACACCCCACCCGGGCCCTCAACGAGGAGGCCACCCCAACATGCCCACACCCGCCACCACGCCGCACGTCAGCCCATGCCACCAGGCGCGTACTGCCGCACACTCACACACCCCGGCACCAGCGCACCGAGCAGCTCACGTGCGCCGAGCCACGGCGTTGGCCATCTGCCTCACCGTCCTGGGTGCAGGCTGCGCAAACGCCACTAACCGCACCACCTACACCCCCACCTGGACCCCACCCGCCACCGCCAGCGCTAGCGCCACGCCCACACTCTCGCCCGAGGACACCGCCGCCAAAGCCACCGCCCTGGCCATGGAACCACCAGAGGCATACACCCCGGAGTTCACCCCCGAAGGCGCAGCCACCGCAGCCACATACTTCCTCAACCTATTCCCCTACATGTACGCCACTGGCGACCTGGACGCCTGGCAGAACATGAGCGACGACAACTGCGAATTCTGCAATAACGCATTGAATGACGCAACCACATTGCACGAGGCGGGCGGCTGGGCCGACCCGTGGGAGCAGGAGATCACACCCCTGGATGGGTGGGTTGACGACGCGGACCCCAACCGCTACGTCATACGCGCCAACGTCGTTTCCCAGGCACACACCGAACACCCAGGCGCGAGCGCCCCCTCCCGGCAAGTAGAAAAGTCGGAAGGCGTGCTCCTGATCCAGATGTACTGGGATACCGACGATTGGACAGTGGAAGCCGGCGAATCAGAATGAGACACACAAACCTGGCGATAACAACGATTACCACATTACTAGTAGCATCCATCTGGGTGATTCCGTCCGCAATTGCCGACGACAGTGAATCATCTAATCAAATCCACGCTAAAGCGGTCGCAAATTCGGTGACGGTTACTGGTGACACGTCGTATCAGGTGTTCGCGTTTGCGCCGGGTGGGCCGGCCGCAGCGAACACCGCTGTCGGGGGCGGCGTATTCAATGAGCATGCCGCCCAAGTTGCCCAACTACGCTACCTAGCCTGCATTGGCATGAGAACCAGCGTGAATACCGGTGTGGGGGCCTTCCTCCTCAACCCCGCCGACTGCGACACAGACGCCGCCCCCACAACCACCGCCCAAGCAGCGGACGGCACCATGGTGGCAATTACCGTCACCGCCACCGACGTGTCCACCCTCCTAGCCGACGGGTCCGGTATCACCCGCCAACCCCCAGGCCCGGAAGTACTACTGACCAAAGACTTCATCGTCTACACCAACCCCGACACCCAAACCCTCACAACCACCATCGCCGGCACCGAGGTCACCATCCACGCCACCCCCACCACCTACACCTGGAACTGGGGCGACAACACCACCACAACCACCACCGACCCCGGAGCCCCCTGGCCAAACCAAACCGTCACCCACCAATACACCACCACCGCCCAAGGCGTAACCACCACCCTGACCACCACCTGGCAAGCCACCTACACCCCCACCGGCGGCACCACCACCCCCGTAGTCGGCACCATCACCACCACCAACACCACCACCGCCTACAACATCGTCCGCACCACCACCTACCTCACCGACCAAGCCGAAACCCAACAAGGACACTAAACAGGCTCTTCTCGTTTGTGGGCGTGGCGGTTCGGGCACTGGTTGCAACGCCGGAGGTCGTTCTCGGGTGCGGGAGGTCGTCTTCGGGTCGGCGAGGTCGTACTCGGTGGGTGCCGGCCTGCCGAACACGACCTCTTCATCCCCAAACCCTCCACATTCGGGAGGATTTCGGGCCGACGAGGACGTCTTGGCCGAACCCAGGACGTCCTCGGGCCGATGGGGACGTCCTCGGGCCGATGGGGACGTTCTCGGGCGAACCAGGACGTTCTCGGGCACACCGGGTCGTCCTCGGGCCAAGGAGGACGTCTTCAGGCCAAGAAGGTCGTCTCTGGGGGCGGGGACGTTCTCGGGTTGGCGGTGTTGGCGACCGCGGACGAATCGTTGGAGTCGTCGGAATCATGCGGATCCCGCAGGCGCGGGGCCCAGATGGATGGCTCCCCGCGCATCTGGGCGGGCGGGCCCCGCAGGCGCAGGGGTGTGCCTAC
>NZ_QMIN01000015.1:0-23488 GCF_003287795.1 Actinomyces sp. Z5 | reverse complement strand
GTTACAGCGGTCCAACGGGGCGTGGGCGGTCCAACGGGGCGTGGGCGGTCCAACGGGGCGTGGGCGGTCCAACGCGCGAACCGTCGCACCCGACCCACCGCGCACATCCCAGCCAAGGCGCATTCCCACCCATCGCGTCACCCACCGCGCCGCCGTGCCCCGCACACCAACCACAACCCGGACAGTCGCCGCCCGTCAGCCCGCCACACACCCAAACGAAGAACCGCTAAACACACCGCCGGCGATCGCATTCGGCAGCCGCAGTCGGCGCACCACAGTCACCAGATCAGCACAGCTCTGGCGGCGCGCTGCGCCCATCATGCCCACCGCCAGCCCATCATCGCCGTGGGCAGCCCGCGGGCAGCACTACAGCCGGTCGTGCTTCTCGCAGAAGACGTGGTTCCCCATGATCTTGAAGCCGTCGCGTTCGGCCGCGCGCAACGCGTCGTGCTCGGTGTAGCTCAAGGCGAGCACGCGCTCAATCGCCGTGCCATCCGGGTCGTGGACCGTGTCGACCACCCGATGCGCGACCATGCGGTCGCACCCCTCGTGGTCACAACGGACGGCGATTGCCTCGCGACGAACGAACATGTGGTCCCCTTTCAGCGTCAGGACTGCTGATTGTCGAATCTGTTTTGCCTGTGCGAATCTGCTTCGCCAGTGTGCCCAGCGCGGAGCATCGGCGCCCCGATGTGAGCCACGCACGTATCATGCCTCACACTTCTGCGCCCGGTGGGCCCCGCCGCGCACGCCCGCCGCGCCCGCCCCGACGGGGCACAACGCGTTACGGCTACTGTTAGCGGCGATGTCGCCCGTGATCACCTACGCCCTCCTGTTTCTCGCCGGAGTGGTTGCCGCCATCGTCGGCTACCTAGTGGGAATGGCCTCGCTCGTCTCCTACCCGGCGATGCTCGCCCTGGGCGTGCCGCCGGTGGTAGCCAACGCCTCCAACACCGTCAGCCTGATTCCCGGCGGCATCGGCTCACTGATTACCTCCTGGGACCGGCTCAAGCAGATCCGCTACTACCCGTTGCTTCCCCAGGCGCTCATCGCCGTCGTCGGCGGGCTCGTGGGCGGCGCGCTGCTGCTGGTGGCCCCGCCCGGCGTATTCGAGGCGATCGTGCCCTGGCTGGTGCTGCTCGCAACCGCCCTGGTGGCGCTGAGCCCGCGGTTGCGGCGCGGCGCCACCAACTACCGACTGCCCGCGCCCGCGTTCCTGGCCCTGATGGCCGCCATCATGGTCTACAGCGGTTACTTCGGCGCCGGCGCAGGGGTGCTCTTCTTCGCCCTGTGCACCCTGGGCACGCCCATGAACACCCACGCGGCCGTGGTGATGAAGACGCCCATGACCACCCTGTCCAACTTCGCCGCCGCCGTGCTGTTCATCGTGCAGGGGCAGGTCGACTGGGGCGCCGCGATCACGGTAGGCCTGGGCTCCTTCGCCGGCGGCTACGTGGCCCCGCTGATTCAGCGGCTGATTCCCGAGCGGGTCATTCACGCCGCCGTGGTGGTCGGCGGTCTGGTCCTGACCGTCTGGCTGCTGCTCGGCTTCTGATCCCGGCCCGACGACGGCGCCCGGACTAGACGCGCAGGCCCAGCCCCCGCATGCGGGTGGTCGCCCCCTGGGAGAGGGCCTCGTGCAGCGCCTCGCCGTCGGCACCCGACGCGGCCAGGTCCGGGGCGGTGGCCAACAGGCGCTTCATGGTGCCGATCTCCTCGCCCACCACGCGGCGTCCCCACAGCCCCAGGCGCGCCGCCAGCTGGGTGTCCTCGCCGATTGCCGGCACCAGTTGGGAGGAGGCGAAGGCCGCCAGTCGGTCGGCGTCGGTATCCTCCGTCAGCTGATCGCGCAGGGGCGTCTCCACTGTCTCCGCCAACGCGACGACGAAGTCGCGCAACAACCCGAAAGTCAGGTAGGTCTTGGTCAGTCGCTCATACCAGTCCAGGGGACGCAGCCGCTCATCGAAGTCGCCCAGCGCCCCGACGAAGGGCTCGGCCGCCGCGAGCACGTCGACGCCAGCGTCCGCCGCCGAGACCCGCAGCCGTTCGAAAGAAGCGACCGCCTCCCCGCTCATGCGCAGCAGCTCGGCGCGCAGTCCCATATCCGGGGCCTTGTCGGCGTCCTTGGCGTAGCGCGTACAGGCGATGGTCCGGGCGTAGGCGGCCAGGCCGACCACGGCAACCGTGTGCGGCGACGGCGACGCGGTCACGGTCCGGCTGGCAGGAAGGGCTGAGCTCGTCATGGTGTCAGGGTAGGCCCTGACGCCGTGCCAACCCCCGTGTTCGCCACAAATACTCGACGGCCAACGCGATCCATCTCTCTTATCGGTCACTCACGCATCCACGCCCGGTTGACTAGGCTGGACGCAGGTTGCCCGGTCGCCATGCCCATCGTCATGCCTCTCAGCCCCACCTGCCGTTACGGCAGCGTGCGTGGCGTCATTCGCGATCGGCTGCCGTATATGACCGCAGGCGCGGACTCCGCCGCACGCCGGCGCCTCGTCCGCGCCGCCTGAGCCCGGGGCCCACCCGGATTACATACAACCGAAAGCACATACCGCATCGTGACCGAGCAGACCGCAACAACTGAATCGACCACCACTCCCGCCGCATCGACCGAGTCGCAGTCGCCCACCGCGACCGCCGAGGCGCCCGCCGCGCCGGCCGACACCGCCTCCGGGATCATCTCCACCGCGCAGGCCCACGCCCCGGTGCTGGACGACGCCAAGCCCGACATCACCGATGCCGGCTCTGAAACCGACCTGACCACACGTACCTTCGCCGACTTCGGCGTTGAGGACGAGATCTGCCAGGCCCTGGCGGACAGGGGCATCACCCACCCCTTCCCCATCCAGGCACTCACCCTGCCGATCGCGCTGCGCGGCCAGGACATCATCGGCCAGGCCAAGACCGGCACCGGCAAGACCCTCGGCTTCGGCATCCCGCTGCTCATGGACACGCTCGGCCCCGGCGAGGAGGGCTGGGATGAGGACCCCGCCTCGGGTTCCCCGCAGGCACTGGTCATTCTGCCGACCCGCGAGCTGGCCAAGCAGGTGGCCGAGGAGCTGGCGGGCGCCGCCGCCAAGCGCACCGTGCGCATCGTCCAGGTGTACGGCGGGCGCGCCTACGAGCCGCAGATCGAGGCGATCGAGCAGGGAGCCGAGATCGTCGTCGGCACCCCCGGTCGCATCATCGACCTGATGGATCGTCGGGTCCTGGACCTGACCCACGTAACCACCGTGGTACTGGATGAGGCCGATGAGATGCTCGACCTGGGCTTCCTGCCGGATGTGGAGAAGATCCTCTCGCGCACCCGCTCCGACCGCCACACCATGCTTTTCAGCGCCACCATGCCGGGCGCCGTCGTCGCCCTGGCCCGCCGCTACATGACCAAGCCGACCCACATTCGCGCCCAGGACCCGGGCGACGACTCCATGACGGTCAAGACCGTGCAGCAGGTCGTCTACCGCACCCACGCGCTGAACAAGGTCGAGGTGCTCTCCCGCATCCTGCAGGCCACCGGCCGCGGCCGCACCATCATCTTCGCGCGCACCAAGCGCACCGCCGCCCGCGTGGCCGAGGACCTGTCTGCCCGCGGCTTCGCCACCGCGGCCCTGCACGGCGACCTGGGGCAGGGGGCCCGCGAGCAGGCGCTGCGCGCCTTCCGCAAGGGCAAGGTGGACGTGCTGGTGGCCACCGACGTGGCGGCACGCGGCATCGACGTCGACGACGTCACCCACGTCATCAACTACCAGTGCCCCGAGGACGAGAAGATCTACGTCCACCGCATCGGCCGCACCGGCCGGGCGGGCGGCTCGGGCACCGCGATCACCTTCGTCGACTGGGACGACGTCTCCCGCTGGCGTCTGATCGCCAAGGCGCTCGGCCTGCCGATCGAGGAGCCGGTGGAGACGTACCACACCTCCGACCACCTCTACACGGACCTGAACATTCCCCGAGATGTCACCGGCAAGCTGCCGCGCAGCAAGCGGGTCCTGGCGGGGCTCGACGCCGAGCAGATCGAGGACCTGGGCGAGACCGGCCGGCACGCCCACGCCCGCGAGGAGCGCGGCGGTCGGGGGCGGGGCCGCGGCCGCGGACGGCGCAGCTCAAGCACCGGGCGCGACGGCGGTTCGCGGCGCAACGACTCGAGCACGAGTTCCCGCACGGGCCGCTCCGCATCCGCGCAGGACGACCGGCCGCGCCGCAAGCGCAACCGCCGCCGCACCCACGGCGGTCGCGCCGACGCCTGAGGCCCATCGCGGCTTGGCGCTAATCGGCCGCCGGAGCCGGTCCGCACGACGCCGCGCCGCGCACCCACCGCACTACCGCACCCTGGCGCGCCGCGCACCTACCCGCGCGCGGCGCCCGGGTGCGCTCAGACACCGGTGACCGCGCCGATGTAGGCAATCACGCCGTCGGCCATCATCTGCACCGCGATCGCGGCCAACAACAACCCGAAGATGCGGGTGAGCACCTGAATCGCGGACTCCCCCAGCAACCGGTGCAGGCCCACGGAGAACCGCAGGACCACCCAGATGACCAGGTGCGTGACCACGATCGCGGCGGTCACGCTCACCCAGCCGACCACCGGCCCGGACGCCGACTCCACCGCCACCATGGTGGCCACGATCGCGCCCGGCCCGGCCAGCAGGGGCGTGCCCAGGGGGACGAGTGCGGCGTTGGTGGCCACCGAGTCCGGGTCGGGGTGCTCATCGGTCTTGTCGGTGAGCAACTCGAGCGCCACCAGCAGCAGCAACAGCCCGCCGGAGATCTGCAGCGCCGGCACGGTGATGCCCAAGAACCGCAGAATGTAGCGGCCGAAAATCGCGAACACGAGAATCACCGCGAAGGACACCAGGGTGGCCTGGCGGGCCGAGCGGGTGCGCTCGGCGTCGGTCTGCCGGCTGGTCAGCGACAGAAAGATGGGAATGGCGCCCAACGGGTCCTGAATGACCAGGATCGTGGTGAGCGCGGTGGCGAAGAGCGTGAGGTCGAAGATGTTTGCGAGCATGACTGGGGCGGAGGGAGCGGAACGTTTTGATTGGGCTTGACGATTGGGCGTCCGGAGATCCGGGCGGCCCGGCGGATCTTTGGCTGGACGGCTTCCCTGCCGGGCGGCCTGCCGCCCGGGGCGACGGCGACCGGCACCCGGTCAGGGCGTGATCAGCGGGAGCGCACCCTCGGCGACGATCTGCTCCAACAGTGCCGGCGGCATGAGGTTCTCCCCGAGCCGGTTCGGCTTGCCGTCGCCGTGGTAGTCGGAGGCGCCGGATGTGCCGACCCCAAGCTCCCGTGCCAGCGCACGGGCCTGCTCCCGCTGGGCGGGATCGTGGTCGCGGTGGTCGACCTCAAGCGCGGCCAGGCCGGCCTCGGCCATCCGCGCAAAGGTCGCATCCGGCACCAGGCGCCGCTGGCGGTTGGCGGCGCGCGGGTGCGCCGCCACCGGCACTCCCCCGGCCGCGCGCACGAGCCGGCAGGCCTCAACCGGGTCCAGGGCCCAGTAGTGCACGTAGTACGGGCTGGAGGTCGCCAAGGGCCCGGCGAAGGCGGCGGACCGGTTGGGGAAGACCCCGGCGGCCACGAGCGCGTCGGCAATGTGCGGACGGCCGATCGTGACGGCGTCGGAGGACTGGGCGAGCACGTCCTCCCAGGTGATGGGGTAGTCCACCGCCAGGCGCTCGACCATGTACCGGGTCCGGTTGGAGCGCGACTGGCGGGCGGCGGTCAGCGCATCCGCGAGCGGGCCGTAGTCGGGGTCGAACAGGTAGGCCAGCAGGTGCAGGGTCACGCCGTCGACGGAGCAGGAGATCTCCGTGCCACGCAGCAGGGTCACGCCCGTGCGCGGCACCGCCGCGGCCGCCTCGGCCCACCCCTCGGTCGTGTCGTGGTCGGTCAGGCCGACGACGTCGAGACCCTCACGGGCGGCGGCGGCCATGAGCGCGGCGGGAGTGTCCGTGCCGTCCGAGTAGGAGGAGTGAGTGTGGGGGTCGATGCGCACCCGCCAAGTGTACGAATACGGGCTGGGCCCCTGCCGCTCGGATCCTCGGACGCAGCGGGCCGGGCCGCGGTCATGCCGCGTACCGCCGGTGGCCGCGGCCGCACCGCGCGAAACCACCCCCTGACTGTGACGCCGGTTACTTGCTAGCGTGAAGCCATGAGCACCGCCGCCGCATCCGACTCGCCCGCCCAATCCGGCCCCGCCTCCACACCGACCGCCCCGATCCGCTTCGGCATGATCGGTGCCGGCTTCATCGCCCGCTGGTTCGTGGAGGCGGCCCACACGGTTCCCGACGCCGAGGTCGTCGCCGTCACCTCCGCGCACCCGGAGCGGGCGGCCGCCTTCGCCGCCGAGCACGCCATACCCGCCGCCTTCGCATCGCTGGAGGAGATGCTCGCCGCCCGCGACGCCGACGGCGACCCCCTGGTGGACGTCGTCTACGTCGGGTCCCCCAACCTGCTGCATCCCGAGCACGCGCTCGCCGCCCTCGAGGCCGGCCGGCACGTGCTGGTGGAGAAGCCCTTCGCCCCCACGCCCGCCCAGGCGCGGGCCATGGTGGCGGCCGCCCGGCGCAATGATCGGCTGCTCATGGAGGGGTGGTTGCCCGCCTTCGAGCCGGGCACGGCGGTGCTGCGTGAGAACCTGCGGCGGCTGGGTCCGATTCGGCGCGCGCTGCTGGTCAAGGAGCAGTACTCCTCCCGCATGGACGCCTACCGGGACGGGGCTTTGCCGCCGGCCTTCAACCCGGCCATGGCGGGCGGTTCTCTCATGGACCTGGGGGTGTACCCGATCAGCTTGGCGATCCACCTGTTCGGGGCGCCCACGCGGGTGACCGCCGCCGGGGTGCTGCTGGACTCGGGCGCGGACGCCCTGGGCACGGTCGTGCTCGACTACGCCGGCACCGACACCGCCCGCCAGGTCCAGCCCGCCGGCTTCGAGGTGGTGTGCCTGCACTCCAAGACCTCCCCCGCCGGCACCGGCTCCGCGATCGCCGGCGACCACGCGGTGCTGACCCTGGACGACTGCCAGTGGCCCCAGCAAATCGCCCTACGCGGCCCCGCGGTGGGCACAGCCGCCGCCGGCAGCACGGCCGGCGCGGACCGGATCAAGGCGGCCGCCGGCGCCGACGCCGTCCAGGACCTGTCGGTTCAGCGCAGCGGGCCGGTACTCGCCTACGAACTGGAGGCCTTCTGCCGCCTGGTGCGCTCCGGGGCACGCGAGTCGGAACTGCACCCGCTGGCCAACTCGGTGGCCGCCGTCGAGGTGCTCTACGAGGCGCGCCGACAGGTGGGAGTGCGGTTCCCGGGCGACCCCGACTGACGCCACCCGGCGGCTTCGGCCGGTGCACTCCCCGATCGGCGAGCGTGCCACTATGGGGCCATGACCGATTCCGTATCCGACTCCCCCGCACCCTCCGCAGCGGACGCCGAGGCGCCCCAGACGCTCGCAGAGCGCGGCAACAACCGCTCCCACCGGCCCACCAACCAGGCCTTCCGCGACTTCATCGGCTCCGGCTGGGGCCCGCGCCCCGATGCGCTGCCCGACCGCTCCGCCGCCGCCCCCTGGGCCGCCGCCCGACGCGAGACCCTGGGCGCCCTGTTCCCCGGCGACCGGCTGGTCATCCCCGCCGGGGGGCTGGTGACCCGCAACAACGACTGCGACTACCGCTTCCGCCCGCACTCGGCCTTCGCCCACCTGGCCGGCACCGGCACCGACTTCGAGCCCGACGCCGTACTCGTGCTGGAGCCGCTGGCCGCCGGTAGCGCGGGTGCCGGGACGAGCAGCACCGCGGGCAGGAGCGCCGGTTCCGCCGTCGCCGGGGATGCCGACAACCCGGGCGAGGCCACGACCGCGCCCACCCACGAGGCGGTGCTATACTTCCGCCCCCGCGCCTCCCGGTCGTCCGAGGAGTTCTACGCCGACCCCCGCTACGGAGAACTGTGGGTGGGCCAGCGCCCCTCGATCGAGGAGGTGGAGGCGGCCACCGGAATCCGCTGCGCCCACATCGACTCGCTGCCCGACGCGCTCGCCAAGGACGCCGGTCCGGACGGCGTGCAGTTGCGCGTGGTGGCACAGGCCGACGCCGCGGTCACCGCCCTGGTGGACCGCGTGCGCACCGCGGCCGGACTCGCCGCCGGGCAGGACGCCCAACAGGTCGACGACGCCCTGGCGGAGGCCACCAGCGAACTGCGCCTGACCAAGGACTCCTGGGAGGTCGAGCAGCTGCAGCGGGCCGTGGACGCCACCCGCGCCGGCTTCGACGACCTGATCCGCTCTATTCCGCGCGCCACCGGGCACTGGCGCGGCGAACGGGTGCTGGAGGGCGCCTTCGGGGCCAAGGCCCGCGAGGAGGGTAACGGGCTCGGCTATGAGACCATCGCCGCCGCCGGGAACCACGCCAACACGCTGCACTGGATCAACAACGACGGCGCCGTGCGTCCCGGCGAACTGGTGCTGGTGGACGCCGGCGTGGAGGTCGACTCCCTTTACACCGCCGACGTCACCCGCACCATCCCGGTGGACGGTCGTTTCACCGCCCCGCAGCGCCGGGTCTACCAGGCCGTGCTTGACGCCGCCGACGCCGCCTTCGCCCGCGCCAACACTCCCGGCTGCCGCTTCCGGGACGTGCACGCCGCCGCCATGGAGGTGATCGCCGCCCGCCTGGAGGAGTGGGGCATGCTGCCCGACGGCGTCACCGCCGCCGACTCCCTGGGGCCGGACGGCCAGTTCCACCGCCGCTGGATGGTGCACGGCACCAGCCACCACCTGGGACTGGACGTGCACGACTGCGCCCAGGCGCGCCGCGAGATGAGCATGGACGCGGTGCTGCGCCCGGGCATGGTCTTCACCATTGAGCCGGGCCTGTACTTCCGCGCCGACGATCTGCTGGTTCCCGAGGAGCTGCGCGGCATCGGCGTGCGCATCGAGGACGACGTCGTCGTGGACGCCGACGGGAGCGTGCGGCGCCTGACGCAGGCGATTCCCCGTACCGTCGCGGAGGTGGAGGCCTGGGTGACCGGCCTCATCGCCTGATCCCCAAATGACGGGGCGGCGCGGTTAGTCGGCCCGGTCCGCGGGTTTGCTGACGGTCCTTGAGTCCGCTCCGGTGCACGTCGCTACCATTGAGGCCGTGTCACCGGTTCGTGGCCCCCGTCGGCGCCCGAGTTCAGCCCCCGGGGAGCAGGCATGACCTCCCTCGGGAGCCGCGATCCCGATCGCACACGCCCCAGCGGGCACGTACACGGCCATAACCACGGCTCGACTGCCTCCCGGGGCCGGCTCGCCGCCGTCCTGGCCCTGACGACGGGCGTGCTGGTGGCCGAGGTGGTCAGCGCCGCGCTTACCGGGTCCTTGGCACTGCTTGCCGACGCCGGGCACATGCTCACCGACGTCGTCGGCCTGGTGATGGCGCTGGTGGCCGCGCACCTGTCCACCCGGCCCGTAACCGACCGCTCCACGTGGGGGCTGCGGCGCGCCGAGATCCTGGGTGCCGCGCTGCAGGCGACGCTGTTGGGCGTAGTGGGAGTCATCGTTGGCGTGCGAGCGGTGATCACGCTGGTGGGCGGCGCCGAGGTAGAGGCACATGGCATGCTGGTCATGGGCGTGATCGGCCTGGTGGCAAACGTGGTGGGGCTGCTGGTGCTTTCCGGCGGACGTGACCACAACCTGAACATGCGGGCCGCCTTCCTGGAGGTCGCCAACGACGCACTGGGCAGTGTGGGCGTGATCGTGGCGGCGGCCGTGGTGGCACTCACCGGCTGGGCGCGCGCCGATGCAGTTGCCTCCCTGGTGATCGTCGCGCTGATCGTGCCGCGGGCCTTCTCCCTACTGCGCACCGCACTCGGCGTGCTCATGGAGCGCACCCCGGAGGCGCTGGACCTGGCGGAGGTGCGTCGTCACCTGCTGGCGGTGGACGGCGTGGAGGAGGTCCACGACCTGCACGCCTGGACGGTGGCCTCCGGCCTGCCGGTGCTCACCGCGCACGTCGTCGTCTCAGACACCTGCTTCGCGCAGGGGCTCACGGGCGAGGTCCTGGACGCGCTGCAGGAGTGCGTCGCCGAGCATTTCCCGGTGCACATCGAGCACGCGACCTTCCAGCTTGAGCCCGCCGCGCACCGCGCCCACGAGCACGTCCCCTGCGTCTGACTCCGGCGGCAAGCAACCAAGTCGGCCTGGCCGCTCCTCCCGTGCCCCTCTCAGACACGAGTTTGTGCTCGTTGTAGACGCGGGCAGGGCGTAGGGCGTCGGTAGGCCGTATATTTCGTAGGGCGGCGTAGACAGGACTCAGGCGTCGTCGGGACGACGGCGGTAGGGGTCGTCCTCGGGGTCGGCCTGCCCCTGGCCGCGCTCCCCCGCCGGCGTTTCGGCTCGGCCGTCCGCCACCGAAGGCACCGGTCCGTTATCCGTCCCCTGTGGCTGGTTCTCCTCAGGCCGCGGCGCGATCGGCGTCCGAGGTGCGGCGCCGTTCGGCATGGTGGCACCCGGCATCTGACCGGCCTCCGGGGCTGCGGCCGCCGGGGCTGCACTGCCGCCTTGCGAGTAGGTCTGCGGGTCCACTCCCTCGGGCAGGCGCACGCCGAAGCGGGGCTGCTCGTCCGGACGAGAGCCGAAGGTGCTGCGGCCCTGACCGCGGGCCTGCTGCCGGGCAGCGCGGCGCTCCTCGGCACGGCGCGCCGACTGCCCGCCGCGGGTGAGATTCCCCGGCAGGTCCGCGAGCGCGCGGGCCGCCTCCGCGGACAGCTCGGAGGCGATGATGGAGTAGCGCGAGGCGACCACCTGGCTGATGGAGGTGAAGTCGCGCTTGCCGCGAGTGACCGCGTAGGCGGCGACCTGGAAGATCATCCCCCAGATCACGCCCATGATGATCGCGGCGATCAGCACGGTGCTGGTCCCCTCGCTGGGGCCAAGCAGCAGCATCATGGCGGCGAAGAACAGCCCGATCCACAGCCCGGACATGGCGCCGTTGGCCAGCGCCCGCCCCCAGCTCATGCGTCCGGTAATGCGCTCGACCTGGCGCAGGTCGGTACCGATGATCGCCAAGTGCTGGACGGGGAAGCCGGCGTCGGACAGGGAGTCGACCGCGTGCTGCGCCTCCGCGTAGGTCGCGAAGGAGGCGACCTCGTCGCCGCGCGGAATGCTTCCCCGCGTCATGCCGAACGGCGCGGCCTGCGTGGAGAATTCAGTCTGGCTCATGGGTACATCGTCCCACGTAGTCCCGGCACGGGGCCAGCTTCATCGAGCGGCGAAACCGTGAGGCGGCATCAACCCCGCCACGCCGATAGGCTGGCCGCTGTGGAAAACACCAAGACGCGCGCCACCCTCAGAGTCTTCGTCGCCCGACTCGTGGGCACGACCGTCTTCGATCCTCTAGGCGACGCCGTCGGCAAGGTGCACGACGTCGTCGTGCTCATCCGCCTGCGTGGTCAGCCGCGCGCCGTCGGCCTGGTGATCGAGGTGGCGGGCCGCCGCCGCGTGTTTCTGCCACTGTCACGGGTGACCGCGATCGAGCCGGGCGCCGTCATCACCACCGGGCTGGTCAACATCCGCCGATTCGAGAAGCGCCGCGTGGAGACCTTGGTGGTCGGCGAGCTGCTGGACCGAGTCGTCACCCTGCGCGATGGCTCCGGGCAGGTAACCATCCGCGACGTCGCCATCGAGCGCGACCGCGGCATGGATTGGAAGGTGACCCGCCTGTTCGTTCAACGCGGCTCCTCGGGTCCGCTGGGGCTGCGCCGCGGCGAGACCTTCACCGTGCGCCCCGACGAGGTCACGGGCCTGGCCGGCTCCGCCGATCAGCAGGGGGCGACCGCGCTGCTGGCCACCATGGAGGGGCTCAAGCCCGCCGACCTGGCCGATGTACTGTCCGACCTGCCGCTGTCGCGGCAGCTGGAGGTGGCGGCCGAGCTGTCCGACGAGCGTTTGGCCGATGCGGCCGAAGAGCTGTCCGACGACGACGCCGTGGCCCTGCTCTCCGGTCTGGACGCCGCCCGTGCCGCCGACGTTCTGGACGCCATGCAGCCCGACGACGCCGCGGACCTGGTTTCCGCCCTGCCCGCCTCCATCGCCGCCCAGTTGCTGGACCTGATGGAGCCGGAGGAGGCGGAGGACGTACGCCGCCTGATGACCTATGACGAGTACACGGCCGGCGGTCTGATGACCACCGAGCCGATCATCCTGCCGCCGGAGGCCACCGTGGCCACCTTCCTGGCGCAGGCCCGCAAGGCCGAGGTGCCGCCGGCGCTGGCCGCCGTCGCCTTCGTGTGCCGCCCCCCGTTGGAGTCGCCCACCGGCCGGTTCCTGGGCATGGTGCACCTCCAGCGCGCCCTGCGGGAGCGTCCCCAGCAGCTGCTCGGCTCCGTGCTGGACAAGGACCTGGAGGAGGTGCACGCCGACGACTCGATCGGCACCGTCACCCGCCTGCTGGCGACTTACAATCTCACGGCCCTACCCGTGCTCGACGATGCCGGCCGCCTGCTCGGCGCCGTGTCCGTCGACGACGTCCTGGACCACCTCATGCCCGACGACTGGCGGGAGGCGGACGACGCCGTCACCGACGAGATGATTGAGAGGAGCGCCAATGCCTGATCAGCTCGACCAGCCCCTGTCGAAGAACCGCTCCCGGTGGATGCGTTGGACGCATCCCTCCCGCAGCCGCTCGGATACCTCGGGCCGGGTGGCGGAGGCCATTGCACGCTTCTCCGGCACGCCGACGTTCCTCATCTGGCTGACCGTCTTCGTGGCCCTGTGGATGATCTGGAACTCATGGGGGCCCGAGAATCTGCGCTTCGACCGCGCCAGCCTGGGCTTCACCGCCCTGACGCTCATGCTCTCGCTGCAGGCCTCCTACTCGGCGCCACTGATCCTGCTGGCCCAGAACCGGCAGGACGACCGCGACCGGGTGACCGCCGAGCAGGACCGTCAGCGCGCCGAGCGCAACCTGGAGGACACCGAGTACCTCACCCGGGAGATCGCCTCCCTGCGCCTGGCCATGAACGACGTCGCCACCCGCGACTTCGTGCGCTCCGAGCTGCGCGTCGTACTGGAGGAACTGCTCCAGGAGGAGAGGCGCACCCGCGAAGAACTACATGACGACATTGTCGATGAGGGCGGGGAGACCCCGGATGCCCCGGAGACTCCCGATGGTTCGAACACCGCGCGGCCGCAGCAGGAGGACGCGGGCTGAACGCAGGCCCCCGGCGGCATCACTCCAGGCGGCCCCATTCATCCGGTGGGCCGGGTGGACGGCGCCCGCCCCGCCCGCCGCATTCCCGCCGTCGGCGTGCTCCTCACCACCATGGCGGCCCCCGGCGGAGCGGGCAACCGGCCATAGGATTGAGCCATGAGCCTGCCCACTGAAGACGCGGTCCGCGAGGCACTCGCCCGCGTGATTGACCCCGAGCTGCGCCGCCCGATCACCGACCTCGGGATGGTCGATTCCATCGAGATCGCCGCCGACGGCGTCGTCACCGTAGGGGTGCTGCTGACCGTCGCCGGCTGCCCGCTGCGGGACACCATCACCGCGGATGCACGCAAGGAGGTCGGCGCCCTGGACGGTGTGACCGACGTGCGCGTCAACATGGGCGTGATGAACGACGAGCAGCGGGCCGAGCTGCGCACCCGCCTGCGCGGCGGCGCCGCCGAGCCGGTCATCCCCTTCACCAAGCCCGACAACCTCACGCGCGTCTACGCGGTCACCTCGGGCAAGGGCGGCGTCGGCAAGTCCTCCGTCACCGCCAACCTGGCCGCCGCGATGGCCTCCCAGGGGCTGAACGTCGGGGTGGTCGACGCCGACATCTACGGCTTCTCCATCCCCCGCATGCTGGGTGTGGATCAGGTTCCCACCCAGTTGGACGGCATGATCATCCCGCCCATCGCGCACGGGGTGAAGGTCATCTCCATCGGCATGTTCGTGGAGGAGAAGCAGCCGGTCGTCTGGCGCGGCCCCATGCTGCACCGAGCCGTGCAGCAGTTCCTGTCCGACGTGTTCTGGGGCGACGTGGACGTGCTGCTGCTGGACCTGCCGCCGGGGACCGGCGACGTGACCATCTCGGTGGCGCAGCTGCTGCCGGACGCTGAGATCCTGGTGGTCACCACCCCACAGACGGCCGCCGCCGAGGTGGCCGAGCGCACCGGACTGATCGCATCGCAGACCCACCAGAAGGTCGCCGGGGTCATCGAGAACATGTCCTACCTGCCGCAGCCCGACGGGTCGCGCCTGGAGATCTTCGGCTCCGGCGGCGGCCAGGCCGTTTCCGAGTCGCTGACGACCGCGCTGGGATACGAGGTGCCGCTGCTGGCGCAGTTGCCGCTGGACATCAAGCTGCGCGAGGGCGCGGACGTGGGCATCCCGGCGACCATCGCCGTCGGTGACGGACCCGCCACCGACTCCCCCGCGGCCCTGCAATTGGCGGGTGTGGCCCGCAGGCTCGGGCATCGCGCGCGCGGCCTGTCCGGCAAGTCGCTGGGGATCAGCCCGGTCGGCGCCGTCGGCTAGTCCGCACGCGCCTCAGCGGCGTGAGTCTGAGCGCGCCCGCGACGAAAGGGTTTCAGGCGACGGCGGCCGTTGCCGCCTCGGCGCGGGTGCGGGCGGCCTCGTTGGCGGCGCGCACGATGTCGCGCGGAGAGACCGGGCGCAGGGCCTGCACGGTCTCGTCCTGCTGGGGTTCCTCCGCGAGGGTGGAGGGGATGTCGGCGGCGACCTCTTCCGCGTCGGCGGTCGGCTGCACCTCGGGGATCTCGGCGGTGGCCGTTTCCCCCGCCTCCAGCGCAATCTGGGCCGCGTCGGTGGAGGCGTCGGCCATCTCCTCAGTGCCCTCCGCGCTGGCGTCACCCGCGTCGGCGGCGGACTGCGCGGCGGTGAGCTCTGTGGCTGAGGGCTCGTCGACGACCTCCTGCTCAACGGCGGAGTTCTCGTCCTCGGCAACGGCGGCTACCGGCTCGACCTGAGGCAGCTCGGCCGTCACCGCCGCGGCCTCCTGAGCCGCCTGCTCCGGGTCCTTCTTCGCCTGCTTGTCCGCCTGCGTTGAACCATCCGCGCCCTGCTGGTCGCCGGGCGCCGCCGCGGCCGCAACCGTGGCCGCCGCGGCCGCACCGGTGGACGCGGTCCGAGCGGAGCGCGTCTCCTGGGCCTTGTCCTCGATCATCTTCGACAGGGACTTGGACTTCTTCTGACCCTTGCCGCTCACCGCGGCCGCGGCCTCATCGCTGGCCTCCTTGGCGGTTTCCATCACCGACTGGAAGGGGTTGGTCAGATCCTTGCGGATGGCGTCGAGGTCCTCCCCCAGCGCGTCGCGCACGATCTTGCGGGGGTCGTAGTTGCGCGGGTCCAGATCGGACAGGTCCAGCTCTCCCAGCTCGGGGCCGACCTCCTCGGCGATCTGGGTCTTGGTGTCATCCAAGAACACGCGCAGACGACGCACCGCCTGGGTCAGCTTGCGGGTGTACTCGGGCAGGCGCTGCGGCCCCACCACGATGGCGATCACCAGCAGGATGACGAAGAACTCAGCTCCTGAGATACCCAACACGGGGTCAGTATAGGGAGGAATGCACGCGACCGGGCGAGCGCGTGGACGCGCAACCGCCCCGGACCTGAAACAATGGGCGCAGCCCCGCGCCGGCATCCCGGCGCCGCGGGTTTGAAACGACGGCTAGGCGGCCCGGTGCCGCGGAAGGGGCATATGGTGGCTGCTGACAAGACACTGAGCTGGTCCTACACGGAGGAGTTCCCGGTCGAGAGCGAGCCGACCGCGCAGGCGCGTTTGCGCGGCATCGAGCTGGGCACCGACCCGGTTTCCCCGGCCACCGGCGCGGCACTGCGCATGCTGGCAGCCGCCGGCGGCGCCAAGTCCGTCGCCGAGGTAGGCACGGGCACCGGTGTTTCCGGCCTGTGGCTGCTGGCCGGCATGGGGGCCGACGGCGTGCTGACCACCATCGATGTCGAGCCGGAGTTCCAGCGCGAGGCCCGCCGCGCCTTCGACGAGGCCGGCTACCCGGGCTCCCACACACGCATCATTCAGGGACGCGCCTCCGACGTCATGCCCCGCATGGCCGCCCAGTCCTACGACATGGTGGTACTCGACGTTTCCCCTCAGGAGGCCGCGGAGCTGGTGGTGCAGGCGGTCCGCATGCTGCGCACGGGCGGGGTCCTGGCGATCACGCATGCGCTATGGAACGACCACGTCGCCGACCCGGCACGTCGCGACGCCACTACGGTTGCGGCGCGCGAGCTGGGCAAGACGCTGCGGGATGAAGAGGGCCTGCTGACGTCACTGCTGCCGGTCGGCGACGGTCTGCTGGTTGCCGTCCGCCGGGCCTGACGACCCGGCCGGGCGGACCCGCCGGTTTCGGGGTGGCCTGCCGGCGACTGTTGCCGTGCCGCCCAGAATCCGGTTCAGTAGTTGACGGAGGCCAGCGCCTCCTGGAGCTCCTTGATCTCGTCGGGCGTGATCTCTACGACCAGGCGACCGCCGCCCTCGAGCGGCATCCGCATGATGATGGAGCGGCCCTCCTTGACGACCTCGAGCGGCCCGTCTCCGGTCCTGGGCTTCATGGCAGCCATATGCTCCCCTTTCACTGATGATTCGCGGACTTTTACCGCTTCTCCCAGCCGTATTCTACGGCATAAAGCCGCCAGTTTGCGCCGAAACGTGGCTGAATCCACGCCTGCGGACCCGTCCACGGCGGGCCCACAGCGAGCCTTCACGACGCCCTCGTGGCCTCCCCGCGGCCGCCGCTTATCGCCCGCCGTTGGCCCGCCGTCGGTCTTACTCGGCGGTCCACTCGGACCGGTCGGGAGTGCGGGTGAGCCCGTTGGCGCGCATGGTGCGGGCGGCGTCGACGACGAAGTCGACCGCGGCCTCGGCGGTGTCGACCACCCGCAGCAGGGCGACGTCGTCGGCGTCGATCGTGGCGGCCTTCACCAGCGTGCCGCGCAGCCAGTCCACCAGGCCGCCCCAGAACTCCGAGCCCACCAGGGCGATCGGGAAGGAGGGCACCTTCTGGGTCTGCACCAGCGTCACCGCCTCGAACAGTTCATCGAGGGTGCCCATGCCGCCGGGCATGATCACGAAGCCGTCGGAGTACTTCAGGAACATGGTCTTGCGGGCGAAGAAGTAGCGGAAGTTCACCCCCAGGTCCACATAGTCGTTCATCCCCTGCTCGTGGGGCAGTTCAATGCCCAGTCCCACCGAGATTCCACCGGCCTCGCGGGCGCCCTTGTTGGCCGCCTCCATGATGCCGGGACCGCCGCCGGTGATGACGGCGTAGCCGGAGTCGGCCAGTCCCGCCCCGATCTGCTCGGCCAGGGCGTAGTTCGGGTCGTCGGCGCCGGTGCGGGCGGAGCCGAACAGGCTGATCGCCGGGCCGACCTCCGCCAGCGCGCCGAAGCCCTCCACGAACTCCGACTGGATGCGCAGCACACGCCACGGATCAGCGTGCAGCCAATCGGTGTCGCCGCGGCGGTCGAGCAGCCGGGCATCGGTGGTGCGCGTGGGGATCTGGGCGCCGCGAAGCATCACCGGGCCCTTGCGGTAGATCTCGCGTGAGCCGTTCGTTGGGCGCGGCTTGCGCCCGTCCTTGGTGTCCTTAGCCATACGGGGCATGATCCCGCACGCACCCCCGCCGCCCGCGGCAGCGCACGGGGCGAGTCTGCTTCCTGTGCGTCCGATGTGCTCACCACCACCCATGACAGCGGTCACTGGCGGGGCGTGCGCCGACGCCGACACGGTACGGTCGGCCCATGACATATGCGCACGAGCGCGCGGCCACCAATGAACTCGATGCCGCCGTGAACGCCTGGATCACCGAGGATCCGGACCCAGACACCCGCAGGGAACTGACGGACCTGCTCTCCGCTCATCGTGATGGCGACGCCGCGGCTACCGCCGCACTGGCCGGCGCCTTCTCCGGCACCCTCCAGTTCGGCACCGCCGGGCTGCGCGGGCGCCTGGGCGGCGGCCCCAACCGCATGAATCGCGTGGTCGTGATTCGCGCCGCCGCGGGGCTGTCCGCCTACCTGCACGAAATGCTGGGTGACGGCTTCCGGGTGGTCATCGGCTACGACGCCCGCCACGGCTCGGCCCGCTTCGCCCGTGACACCGCCGCCGTCGTGACCGGTGCGGGCGGCCACGCCATCCTGTTCGACTCCCACTGCCCCACGCCCGTGCTCGCCTTCGCGCTGCGCCGTCTGGGTGCCGACGCCGGCGTCATGGTCACCGCCTCCCACAACCCGCCGCAGGACAACGGCTACAAGGTCTACCTGGGTGGGCGCGCGGTGACCGGCTCCGGTCAGGGCGCGCAGATCGTCCCGCCCCACGACGCCGGAATCGCGGAGAAGATCGCCGCCGTCGGCCCGCTCGCCTCCGTGCCCATGCCCGAGGTCGGTTGGGAGACGATCGGGGCGGACATGGTCGAGGAGTATGTGCAGCGGGCGGTCAAGGCGGCCCGCACCCAGGCGGTCGCCCCGCTGAAGATCGTGCTG
Organism: Actinomyces sp. Z5; assembly: GCF_003287795.1. Classification (NCBI taxonomy): domain Bacteria; kingdom Bacillati; phylum Actinomycetota; class Actinomycetes; order Actinomycetales; family Actinomycetaceae; genus Actinomyces; species Actinomyces sp. Z5. The sequence continues at coordinate 5,009 of NZ_QMIN01000015.1, read as the reverse complement.
ACCGCCATGCACGGCGTGGGCGGCCAGATCTGCCGGGAGGTGCTGGCCCGGGCGGGCTTCGACGACGTCGTGGTGGTGCCCGAGCAGTTCGACCCGGACCCGGACTTCCCGACCGTCGCCTTCCCCAACCCGGAGGAGCCCGGCGCCCTGGACCTGGCCTTCGCACGCGCCCGCGAGGTCGGTGCGGACCTGATCATCGCCAACGACCCGGATGCCGACCGCTGCTCGGCCGCCGTCCCCGATGAGCACGTTCGCGGCGGCTGGCGGCAGCTGACCGGCGACGAGGTCGGCTCGCTGCTGGGCGAGCAGGCCGCCGAGCTGGCGGCCTTCAACGGCACCGGCGTGCTGGCCAACTCCATTGTCTCCTCCCGTCTGCTGCGCAAGATCGCGCAGGCCCACGGACTCGCGCACCGCAACACGCTGACCGGCTTCAAGTGGATCAGCCGCGTACCCAACCTGGTGTTCGGCTACGAGGAGGCGCTGGGCTACTGCGTGGACCCGGCCGCCGTGCGGGACAAGGACGGCATCTCCGCCTCCGTGCGACTGGCGGTGCTGGCCTCCACGCTCAAGCAGCAGGGGCGCACGCTCGACGATCTGTTGGACCGGCTGGCGCGTGAGCACGGCCTGTACGCCACCAGCCCGCTGAGTGTGCGGGTGGAGGACCGCAGCTTCATCACCAACGCCATGGAACGGCTGCGCGCCGGCGGGGCCCCCGCGGCGTTGGCGGGCTCGCCGGTGGTGGACGTCTTCGATCTGATGGACGGCGCCTCCGACGGAAACGGCAAGCGCCTGCCCGCCACGGACGGCCTGATCTTTAAGACCGCCGACGACGACCGCGTGGTGGTGCGCCCCTCCGGTACCGAGCCGAAGCTCAAGTGCTACTGCGAGGTGGTCATGCCCGTCGCCGTCGACGAACCGGTCGAGGTGGCGCGCCGCGCCGCCGCCAAGCGCCTAGAAAACATTAAAACCGACCTGCGCGGCGTGCTCGGCATCTGAGGGAGAATCCCGCTGAAACCGTGTAGGCAAGCGCACAGACCACGGCGATCGTCCCACCGACCGACAATTCGAGGGCCAGCGCCACGCAGAACCCGAGCAAGCAGCACCCCGCCCCCATAGCACCGGCGCCCAGGAGCAGCCCGTTGACGGTGCGCACCCATGGGCACGCCGCGGCGGCGGGCGCGGCGATCAGCGCGATGGGAAGGATGGTGCCCACCGCAGGCACCAGTACGCCAATGGCCAGGCATATGAGGATCAGTACCGTCCACTCCGCCATCCGTGCACTCAGCCCCGCGGCCCGGTAACCGACCGAGTCGAAGCAGTACATGGCCAGTCGTCGCCCACCGACGGCGACTGTCAGCAGCGTGATCACGAGCACTGCGACCGTCAGACCCACATCCGTGCGATTCACGTTCAGGATCGAGCCGGTCAGGAATCCATCCACTTTCAACGGCAGCGGGGCAAACCAAGTACTGAGCAGGGAGCCCAGGGCGAAGCCGACGGCCAAGATAACTCCGGCCGCGGCCTGCGAGGATATGCCCGGCAACCTTCCCAGCCGGCGCATCAGCCAGATCATCGGCAGACACATGACGATTGCGCCCACGGGAACCGCCAGCGACAACGTCCCGTAGCCGACCTCGCCGCCGGTCAGCACACCTCCGAGGCCCGAGGCCGCCACGACCCCAGCCACCGCCCCGGGAAACGTTGCGTGGGTGACGGACTCGGTGAAGAAAACACGCCGGTCGAGGACCGCCAGGGCGCCGATGACACCCGCCAGGACCCCGACGACGACGGTCTCCACCAGGGGCAGTACCAGCAGCTGGGGGGTGAGGCTCACAGCGACCGCCCCGCCCGCATACCCGTGTACGTCGCCGCGCCCGCCAATACCAGCGCCATCACGACGATGACACACGCCTGTGGGGACACTGGGCGCGGCAGCGGGGCGGTTGCCAGCAACAGGCCGACGTAACCGCCTCCCACGCCCGTCACGATTGCGATCCACACCATCGCACGCAGGCTCGGGGCCAGCAGCCTGGCCGTGACGGCGGGAATGATGAGGAAGCCGATGACGAGCAGTGTGCCCACCGCGATTGAGGCGGAGACGACCACGGCGGCGATCGCCGTGTTCGCAATCAGATCGAGCACCGCGATGCGCTGCCCGCCGGAGCGCGCGCCCACCGCGTCGAAGGCGCGAGCGATCTGTTCCTTCCAGGTCGCCATCACCAGTACAAGCGCAAGGCCGCATACTGCCAGGGCCTGAACCAGACGTAGGTCGGTCACTTCCAGTAGACGCCCGAACATGAGTGCCTCCAGTTGCCCGGATCGGTCGCCGACAGCCAGAAGCACGATCATTCCCAGGGAGAAGAAGCCTGTGAGCACAACCGCCGTTCCAGCCTCCGTGGCCTCACGGCGGGCGTGATGCCCCAGCAGAGTCAGCGCGGCGGCCGCCGCTGTCCCGGCCACGGCGGCGGCCGGGATAATGGCGTCCAGCCCGGAGGTCACCGCGCCGATCACTACTCCAGGGAAGACGGCATGCACCAGCGCCTCGGCGTGAAACTCCGCGCAGCGCAGATTGATTAGCACACCGACTACGGCGCCGACAATTCCCAGCACAACCAACATAACCAGGGGCCGAAACAGGTAGGGCGCTCCCGCCAGTGGCGCCAGTCCAGGGACTTCGGCGAGCAGCAGCCGCAGCGCCTCCAGCGCCCGTGAGAAGTCGTTCATGCCATTGTCCCGGACGGGTGCGCAGCGGGGGAACGGTTCGAGTCCCGTTGAAGACCGCGTGAATCGGAGGTGAGCAATTGTGGTACCGACACCGCCCCGAAGGCCTGCTCGATGTACTCAGGCACGAGTACCTGTTCACGGGGCCCGAAGGCGATCTGCCTACCAGCCAATAACGCCACCTGTTCGCAGACGTCGTAGGCCAGTACCAGGTCGTGCGTGGACACCACCACCGCTGTACCGCCTTCCTTCAGGTCCGTCAGGATTCTCAGCAGCGCCTCACGGTTGGGCTGGTCGAGCCCGTTGAAGGGCTCGTCAAGCAGTACCAGTTTCGGCGCGGAGGCGATGGCGCGTGCAAGCAGCACGCGCTGCTGCTGCCCGCCGGAGAGCGATCCGAAACGTTTGCTAGTCATCGAGTCGAGGCCGACGGCGTTCAGCGCCTCCCGGCAACGGGCGCGTTCCGTGCGCCCGGGGCGGCGCCCGAGGCCGAGTCGGGGGTATGTGCCCATGAGGACGACGTCGAGTGCCGTTACGGGGAATGTCGGGTCCAGATCGCTGTTCTGGGGAACGTAGGCGATGGAACCGCGAGGCGCATGTCCCGGCTGGGCGCCCACGACGCGCACGGAGCCGGAGACGATGTTGACCATGCCGACCAGGGCGCGCAGCAGTGTGGTCTTCCCCGAGCCGTTGGGGCCCACGAGCGCCAGCGCCTCGCAGGTCCCGACGGCGCCGCTCACCCCAGTGATCACCGGGGTGCCGCCGTACCCGAGGGCCGCGTCGTCAAACTCCACGACATGCTCCGCCTGCTGCGGCGAGCATGCGCGACGGTGTCGGGCGGTCATTGCCGCACCGTCTGCTTTGGCGCCCACTTTGCGAGCTCATCGGGTATGGGCGCGACGGTACCGCCCCACGCATTCGTCATATTGGTGACATTGTGCAGCAGCGAGCCGACGTAGGTCTCACCGTCCGTTCCGGGGCCGCCCAGAGAGTCCCCGTACAGGGCCTCGTCACCGATGACGGCGGTGACGCCGGCGAGTTGAGCCACTTTCTCCACGGATTTCGGATTATTTGAGTTCTCGGCGAAGATCGCCACGGCACCGGTGCTCTTAACGGCGTCCGCGGTCTCCTGGATCTTCTGCGCGGTGGCGTCCTGCTGGGCGTTGAAGTCGCTAAGCGCCGCCCCTTCGAAGCGGATGGAGTACGCCGCCGCCAGGTACCCGAAGGCGTCGTGACTGGTGAACAACACACGGCGATTCTCCGGAACGGACTCCAATGAGGCAGCCGCCCAGCGATCCAGCGCATCCAGGCGAGCGACATAGGCGCGGACGCGTTTGTTTATCACCTCCTTCGAGTCAGGTGCCGCCGCAGCCAATGCACGCCCGATATTGGATACCTGAACGACGGCGTTCCGAGGCGAGGTCCACACGTGCGGGTCGTAGCGGAATTCAGCCTCCTCGCCGCCTTCCGGGGCGAAGGGCCAGGGGGCGACGTCCACGGCCTCCGCCCCGCGGTCGATGGTGTAGGCGCGCTCGTCGTCCCGCTTCTGCCGGCTCGCGGGCCTTCCCGATCCGGCGTCTGCCTCATCGGCCGAGAGCACACCCGAGGTGACCACCATGGTGCCCTTGAACCCCGTGGCGTCAACCGCATCGTTCAGGAAGCGCTCCAGATCCACACCATTGACTAGGAGGAGGTCGGCTTCACTCAACGCACGTGACTGGGCTGCGGTCATCTCATGCTCATGGGCGGAGGCGTTAGGCGCCAGCAAACAGGTGAGGGATACGTGCACCGAGGCCTTGGCGGGGTCGGCGCCGACTTCGGCGGTCGCGCCATCAGCGCCGACGCGGGTCAAGGCGAGATCATCGGCGCCGGAGGCCAGCTGGGTGACGTAATCGCAGATCTGCGTGGTGGAGGCGACAACCTTGATGGCGCCCGTAGCGGCAGCATCGGTCGGGGTGCACGCGACGACGAGAGGAACAGTGAGCGCGAGGGAGGCAAGCGCCGCAGCCGCCCGAGCCGGCGTGTTGATAATAGTTCTCATGTGCCACATGCTAATTTCGGGTACCCGAAACTTTCAAGTCGGGATCCGCTCGTGGCAGGGCCGCATGCCGCAATCAGACGGGCAGGCCCTCCTCGTCCGCCGGGCGTCCGGCGGCGGAAAGTGGACCCCTGTCCCCCCGTTGGACCGCTGTTCCCCCGTTGGACCCCTGTTCCCCCGTTGGACCGCTGTTCCCCCGTTGGACCCCTGTTCCCCCGTTGGACCGCCGTAGCCGCCGGTTACAGCGGTCCAA